>JADFLZ010000004.1 GCA_022564135.1 Candidatus Zixiibacteriota bacterium | reverse complement strand
CAGCATATAATATCCTTTACGGTTTCATCTGAAAGTCCGGGTAAGTTTCTATTTTGGTCAAGCAATTGCCTGCCCCATTCCTGCTGATTATGCTCAGCAGCAAACTCCATGGCGTTCTTTCTGGCCTGAGTGTAATTAGGGTTAAGCTCGATTGCTCTGGCAAAACATTCTTTTACTTTGTCTGAGTTACTTTTGTTTATCCAGATTACGGCCAGATCGTTGTAAACATCGGCATCTTTCGGATTGACAGTGGCAATCGTTTCAAAATGTTCAATAGCTTTGTCGGTAAGTCCCCGGGACATCGCCAGAAGCGCACTATTATAGAGGGCGTCTATATTCTCTGGGTCTGCTTTTAAAGCCAGTTCAAACGAGCGGCCGGCTTCCTCCTGCTTGTTCAGACTCAAAGCAACCAGTCCGGCAGTTACCCAAAGCTGCGGGTCGTTGGGGCTTTGACCAGCCAGAGTATGTAAAATCGGTAATGCCTCTGCCAGCTGATTATTTTCAAGTAAATTATTGAGGTTTTTTATAAATTTGTGGTGGGACCTGTTGTCTGTCTCAAGCTGCTTTTCTGACGCTTTATCATGCTTTTCCAAGGTTGTTGCTCCGGTCATTCTAATATTCCAATTTCTTTAGCTATCGAACAATTCTTGCCGCTAGCGGCAGTTAAACTCCTACAGGTTCTTCCAGAACTTTTTCCAGCGGTTGTTCGGTAGTCATAGCAGCTTTATCTTCTTCGTCAAATACTTTGTGGTTAATCCGATAGCCTGAATTGACCAGCACCAGCTGCTTAGCTTTGTTGTTTTCGGTGTTAATCAAGATGGGTCCCTGCAAATTGATTGTCATATCGGCCCAGTCGTTGGGGACCGAGGCTATAACGTAAGTTTCAATATGGGCTGGGTCTTTGGCCTCTAATTCAGCAATTTCGTTCGGATTGATATCAATTCTATAGCCGTTGTAAAAGATGGCCGGGTTAACTACAATAAAAGCCACTGCCGGGTCATTGACCGATTGCAGCCACATGAAAGGCTTAAATTCTTCAAGTTCAACCAGACAAAATTTAGTAAACTCTTCGAATCCCAGTACCGGCTTGGCCATGGTAATAATCTTGTTTTCCGGAATCTCAAGCGGTCCGAATTTCAACGTGTTTATTAACATTCTTTATGCATTCTCCTAATATCTATCTTAAAAATTGCAGCAAAGTCGGTTGAATAATTCTGGCCGAAGCCATTAGTGCAGCCTGATAATTATTTTCATAAGTTGCCAGTTGTATTACCAGTTTGGCCAGATCGGCGTCTTCTACATCAGAAAGCAGCTTTATAAAACCCAAATCTCTGTTTATCAATCGTATGTCCGTAGATTCCAGCAGCACTCCTCTGGCGCCGACTACAGCTCTTTGATTCAGCAAGTGCTGCAAGGCATTATCAATGTGCTCCAGAAGCAATCCGGCGCCTTCCTGGTCATTGTTTTCCAGGGCGTTCTGGAGTACCATCATAGTACCTATCAAGTCGCTGGCACCAAATAGTCCCAGTTTTTTGGCGGTTCTGCCACCTGATACTTCTTCAATAGCCAGTGAACGGGTCGGGTCATTATTTATTATTTCTATGCCCGATCCTGCAGCATTGATTGAAGCGGTGACATTCATACCCGAATTATTTATAGCGTCCAGCATATCCTGAACAGTAACAATTAAGGAATCACCCAGATCAATAACTCGGCTCATTTCACCGTTTTTTATTATTATTTCACCGAGAGAGAAACCAATGCCGTTATTGAATTCGGTTACCCTGGCAGTAGCTAATAAAATCGGGTTTAAGTCAGCACCAATCAGATCATTAGTGAATTTTCCCAGAATACCCAGTTCCTCAGCAGTTGTTCCTAGAGTATCAAAGATTTCAAAATTTACAGAAGGATTCAGATCCTGTCCGATAAGCTGTGCACCTACTGACCCGGTAATTCCAAGATTGGCCGCCGTTGTTGATTCCGGGCCAATTTCTTCAATTATAAGATCCAGTGGTACGCCATTGGTGTCGTTGATTTCAAATCCTGTACCGGCAGCATTTATTTGCATGGTAACATTACTGACACCTGCTGCCGCGACCTGGGTATTAAAGCTGTTGATAACGTCGCCAATAGTAGAATTGCCTGAGATATCAACTTCGAAATCTATTCCAGCACCATCAGTCACTCTAAACCTGCCGGGAATCATATTTATGCCGGTACCGTTATTTAAAACACTAAGTGAAGTCTGGTTTGAAATCAGCCCGTTCTGGGCTGTTACAAATCTGATATTGTTGCCTTCATCTCCGAGTTCAGCTGTCAGGTTTGTTATACCGTCAGCTGTCAGGCGTGTATTTATGATATTAAGAACGTCATTGATATCAATTGCGGCTCCAAGATTGATAATCGAATTAATACCCAGATTGTAATCTGAGATTGTAATGGTGCCCGGGGGCAATGTGATACCTGTCCCGCCTTTTAGGTCTGCCAGCAGCGTCGTGGCGGTAATGGAGGCGTTGTAATCTGAATTCTGCCCCAGTATGGTAACCTGCTTTAAGAAGACGTTGCTGCCAATTAAGTTTACGTCAAATCTCGAAGATGAACCTATCTGAAATTGAATATTCCCGGTATCGCCAACGTAGCGGGCGCCATTTGCAGACATTATAATTGGTTTAATATTTGTTCTGAATCCGGCAAAGATTGATTTGCCTTCGAGTTCATCGTTGGCAATCTCAATAATTCTTTCGAGCATAGAGCTGACTTCGCTGGCCGAAGCCAGCCTGGCATCACTATCAAAAGTTTCGTTCGCCATGGCAACAGCCAGTTCACGGGCAGACGACAGCATAGTGGTGATATCGGCCAAGTTGTTATCATAAATACCCATCCAGTTTTGTCCCTGGGCTATGGCGCCGCGATATTGCTGAATTTTTGAGAGTTCTTTGCGGTAGTCCAGATCACGGATAGTACCGATGGGGTCATCGGATGGTTTGTTTATCCTGCGACCGGATGACATCTGCTTTTGCAACTCCAGAAATCGGGCAATCGCCCTCTGGGTATTAAAAGCAACATTTCCGGCTATGACACTATTGGTTACTCGCATTTTCTATTTATCTTCGGACTACCTGTTATTTCTCGGTTTATTATTAAAATCGTTTCGTTTCTTTCTCGGCTTGTTCTCTTTGTATCCGATAAAAGGTTTTTTATCTAAAGATGCTTTCCCCTGTAATTTCCCTTTCAACATCTTGACAACGCTCATCAAATCATCCTTTATCGACTTTGATGCCTTACGATTCTCTTCCTGAACTTTCAGGTAAATCTCTTCGCGATGCACTATAACATCCGGCGGAGCATCTATGCCGATACGTACCTGTCGTCCGTGGATACCAAGTACACATATTTTGATGTTGTCGCCGATCGCTATCGACTCGCCTAACTTCCTTGTTAGTATCAGCAAATTATTCCCCTATACAATTACGTTCCCTGTAACATTACAATTTTCTTATCGGCCAACTATGCCCATCTTATTGATTACCGTATCCAGAGCCTGGTCCATGGCTGTTATCACCCTGGCAGCCGCATCATAAGCATGCTGGTACCTGATCAGATTTGTCATCTCCTCATCCAGAGACACACCCTGCACTGATTCTCTGGCATTTTCTATCTGATGAACCAGAAGTTCGAAATTATTTGTGAATGAAATAGCTGTATTCGTTTCGATACCCAATTCACCTACAATACCATTATAGAAATCGTTTAATGATCTGGTATTGTTATCAAGAACTTTAACATTTCTCAGATCCTGAATGTCCAGGGCAACTACGTTGTCCCCCGGCTCGCCAGAGGCCGAAGCTGCGACTCTGGTGGGGTCAAGGATCAAATCGCCGTTTACTGAGATATTTGCGGCATCAGTATAAACAGAATTGAAGAAGTTGATTCCGGTAGAGCCGTTTAAACCGAAACCTGCAGAATGCAGCTGGTTGACTTGATCTATCATTGAGCCGGCTAGTTTATCAAGCCGCTGTCTGTACTTGGGAATGATTTTATCACGAGCTTCATACATTGCAGTCAGCCGGCCATTTAGATTTCTTACCGGGACGGTAGTATTTTCCCAATAAAGTTCATGCTTTAGCGTACCATCAACGTTGAGCTGTTTGGTTTGAATTTTCAGGCTGTCGGCGCCATCAACAATTGTCATAGCGCCTATATATACTGTGGTAGTACCATCATCTCTGGCGATTGTGTTGACATCAATAATCGTAGCCAGTCTGTCTATCAGCAGGTCTCTGCGGTCGCGCATATCATTGGCATTGTCTCCGCCGGCTTCCTGGACCTTTATTATGTCATTTAAGCGGGCAATAGATAAAGTCAGATTGTTTATTTCGTCGGTGGTGTTGACAATCTCTTTGTCTATTGACTCCCTCAGTTCGTTCAACTGGCTGGACAGTTGTTGAAAAGCACTTGTCAGAAGCTTGGCTTCTTCTAATATCGCAACGCGATTACTGACAGAATTAGGATTGGTTGACAATTCACCCCAGGAATCCCAGAAACGATTAAGTAAATCTGACAGGCCGTTTTCGCCCGGTTCCGAAAATACTGATTCAATCTGAATCATAATTTTTTCTTTGTACGTCCATTGTCCGAGATTTTTACTTTCCTGGCGAAATTGCTCACCCAAAAAGAGGTCTCTGATCTGGCGAATATCGGCAACAGTTACACCTGAGCCAATTTGTCCGAAGCGGCTGCTATCCGGGAAAGTTGAGGTGATATTAACTCTCTGACGACTATAACCGGGAGTATTGACATTGGCGATATTATGGCCGATTGTCTGCAGAGCGGCCTGATTAGTCAGAAGAGCACGGCGCCCGATTTCTAACGATTGCATTAAGCCGGCCATTAAGCTCTCCTGTCAACTGCCACAGCGGAACTGTTTTCGACAGTCTCTCCATTGGCAGCATATCCTGAATCCGGGTTGTTAATTTTTGAAAGCAGTTCCATTGTCCTCGAAATGTATTCTTTGGACCTGTTTAAGAGCATGGCGTTTTGATTGCGGACTTCGCCAATCTTCTCCGTAAGGCTCTGGATAATTTCTCTCAACTGTATAAGACGTCCGCCCTGATGCTCATCCACATGCTCAAGCAGCATCGAGACGTTTAAATCACCTTCGATTGCATTAGCAGATTGAATCTGAGTAACCAGTTTATCCCGGCGCTGACTTAAAAGCTGACTCTCTGCAACTTTATCACGCTGTAGCTCGGTTACTTTGTTAAGACCGTCAATGTTGTTATTCACCAGCATCTCCTGCTGCTGTGAAAGCAGTTTTAGAAATTCTTCAAATACGACAGCCTCAGAGCTAAGCGTTTCGATTAGCTTTTTGACCATCTCTGACAAACTTTTGGCTGTCACGTGTCTTCCTTATCGGTACTAACTTACCGTGCCTTAGGGTTTTTGTTCAAATTTTGAGCATTTTCTGTTCGAAATTTGCCCAGCAAAGGAAACAAATCTCTGGCATCTTTTCTTTTAAGTTCAAACGGCTTGTCTACTTCTAACTCCAGCTTTTCTCGTAAGAGAGGCCTGAAACCGGAATCTTCGGTCTTCAGCGGTTTGAGTTCAATCTTTTCTTCTCTATTTTTGCCTTTGAATTGGGCTTCTATAACTTTTTCAAGTGATCTGTAAAGAACTTCCGAAATTGACTCTTTCCCTGTGCCAACCATCTTTTTTGAGATTTCCATATCAAAAATCTGTGTAAAAGTATCTTTGCCATGACCACTAGAAAATGGCGAATCTTTGACCAGCGGGTTTTCCGGAACGGTTTCTCTCATGGTCTTAAGCATCTGATACATAAAAAATGCTTCAAAATCTTTGGCAGCTTTCTTTAGTCGTGCCTTTTCTCCGTCGATAGTAGCCGCTTTAGTGCCTTGATTACGGTCTATGGTTTTAGCCTGAATATCCGCTGTGATGGTATTTATAGCCATTTCATTCATTATAGAATAACCAGTTCCGCCCTGAGTGCACCGGCTTGCTTGAGTGCCTGGAAAATCGCTATGACATCGCGAGGTGTGGCGCCGATTCTGTTTAAGGCTTTGGCTATATCAGCCAGGCTTACTGATCGCTCAAGATGTACCACCCGAATCGGTTCGTCCTGAATAGAAATTCTCGACTCGCTGGTCTCTACCGTCTGTCCCAGACTATATGGCGCCGGCTGTGAGATAATCGGGGTTGACTGAATATCAACTGTAATAGTACCGTGGGCGATTATTACAGGTTCAATGGTAACATTTTGTCCGGCCACGATTGTACCGGTTTTTTCATTGATGACAACCCTGGCTACATGGTCGGGCACGATTCTCAGCTGACCGATATCAGAAATAAATTTCATCCTGGTCTGCTGATACGCCAGAGAATCCGGCACATAAACTTTGACAGTGCCACCATCGGTAGCGACTGCTGTCAGACCGTATTTAATATTAATCTTTCTGGCAATGCGGTGAGCGGTGGTATTATCCGGGTTATGCAGCGACAAAATTATTTCTTTATTGGCGTTATTACCTTTTTCAACCGCATTGGTAATTCTGGCTCCGTTGGGAATTCTTCCCACCAGCGTATAGTTGTTAAAAATCCTGTTGCCGTCATCTATCTGTACGTTAAAGCCGCCGATTGAAACCGGTCCCTGAGCAGTGGCTCTGACGGTACCCTTAAAATTTGCAAGTGGTGTAAGAAGAAGCGTGCCTCCCTGTAAGGATGAGGCATCGCCCAGTGATGAAACTGTTACGTCTATTTGAGAACCTTCCGTCTGATTGCTGCTTAGTTTGGCAGTCACCATAACGGCCGCCACGTTTTTAACTTTAACTCGTTTTGGATCGATAGTGATACCGAGCCTTTCCATCATATTGGCCAGTGACTGTATAGTGAACCGGGTATTGTTGCCGTCACCGCTGCCATCAAGTCCTATGACCAGGCCATAACCTATTAAGTCTTCTTCCTGTTCGTTCTGAAAAGAACAGATATCTTTGACTCTGACTGAGGCGGCTTCAGCCGGACTATATAGAGCACTCATAAGCGAAATTATGAATGACATACCAATAGGAATCAGAAAATTGTTATATGTTAAATTCAGCACTACTTTCTCCTAAAACAACCAGTTGAAAAATCTTGTAATAAACCCGGGCCGGGAACCTGCGCTGGCTGCCCCTTTGCCGGTGTAACTTATCTCTGCATCTGCTATCAGATACGAATCAATCGTATTGCCGGGCGAAACATCGCGCTGACGCACCACCCCGGATAAACTTATCGTTTCCTTGTCGCCCGAAATGACAATCATGCGGCTTCCCTGGATTACTAAGTCGCCGTTATCTCTTATGGCAATCACCGTCACAGACATTTTGGCATTAAGACTTCCGTTGCGGATATTTTGTCCTTTGCCGTCATGGGTACTCTTGGTTTCACCATTTACGCCAAAAAGCGGCAGAAAATTCAGCGTTCCTATTCCCGGACCGCCCTTAACATCATGCTTTGAACTCTTGGTTGTCTTGGTCTGAATCTGGTTACTGCCCCGGCTCTGCTCACTTATTATAACCGTAAGTACATCGCCAACCTGGTTAGCTTTTATGTCGGTAAACAATGACTGGCTCTGGCCAAAATCGTCGCCTTTTACTTTCAAAGCAAAAGGCAAAAGCAACATCAAGCCCAGATAGATTAAAATTCTTTTCGTTCTCATTATGACACCTCTGTCCTGTTTTTGGGGTCAACTTGTACCAAATTTTTGTCAACTACTCTGGCCGATACAATTTTGCCGGAAGATTTATTTTTTACTCTGATTAACTCCCCTGTCTGACCATCCTCGAGAGCTTTACCTTCGGCGGTTATCCGGCATAGACCGCTGACATATATGATGTGGACATTGCTATATGATTTTATCACCGGCTTTTTTTCAATATCAGCTTTTGTCAATATGCGATTCTTGGCGATATTACGACGGGCGCGCATATTCGTAACTGAGTTAAGAGATATTAACGGGTCTTCGCGAAGTGTTGTGATCTCTTTGCGTTCAATGGAGACTTTAGCCAGAGTGATGTTATCAAATCTCTTGATTCTCTCACCTGCCACCAGCACCTCTGCGTACTTGCGGATATAAAGCCTGATCGTTTCTTCTTGAACTTTAGCCTCAGCTCGAGTTACTTTTAGAATAATTGCAAAGCGTCCGATCGGTGTGGTCTGGTAAAGTGGCTTGACTGAAATTTGTGAGTAAGAAATATTCTTTGATTTTATTTCGTCAGTCAGAATTTCGATTGTATATATGCTTTTGTCGAGCTCAAACGACTCGTAAACCTTATTGACAATAATATCCCGAGTTGATTCAGCAAGTACCGCCGACCCCAGCGAAAACAATAACAGGCCAATGAGCAGGAGCATTTTAAAAAGCTGTTTCATATTTATCTCTTAAGGCTGTTAGCAATTGAAAACATATCATCTGCCGTCTGGATAGCTTTGGCATTCATTTCATAAGCACGCTGGGCTATAATCATGTTACCATTTCATCAACGACTTTGACATTGGAGCCTTCCAGATAACCCTGGTCTATCTGCCCCAGTCCACTCTGGGTGGGCACGTCAATCAGCGCATCACCTGAGGCGGTAGTTCTCTGATAAAGATTACTTCCCAGCGCGTTCAGACCGGAAGGGTTTACAAATCGCGCCAGTTCCAGCTGTCCGATCTGCACAGGTTCGTCCTGACCAAACTGGGCAATTTCGATAATACCGTCAGAACCCACAGAAATAGACATAGCGTCGGTGGGAATCGTAATTTCCGGCAGCAGGAAAAAACCGTCACATGAAATGGCCATATCCAGCGGGTTATTGGTAAGTGTCAGGTCGCCGTTTGTAAAATGCCGGTGTGTGGCCGAAGCTCGGGTACCGTAACCGACTGATAGACCGACCGGGCGCTGTGTGCCTACGGCCGTTGCTGATCCGGCGGTTTTTATATTTTGATAAAGCACGTCAAAAATTCCACCTTGGTGCGTTTAAATCCGGTTGTATTTACGTTTGCCAGGTTGTTAGCAATAGTATCTACGTTCATCTGCTGTGCTGTCATTCCAGATGCTGCTGTTCTCATTGCTTTTATCATATAGTCCTCCTAAAAATCCAATTATTACCGCGAACCAACCCGACTAAATAGCTTATCTAAAGTTTCGTCCTGACTGCGGAGTGAATTAGCATTGGCCTCGTAATTTCTATATGAAATAATCATCTCTACCATTTCATGGACGACATCGACATTCGATGCTTCCAGGTAGCCCTGCATTATCGTTGAAGTTTTCACAGGTTTTACTTCTGCGTTTTCTGATAACAAGAATAAAGAATTACCCAGTTTCTTAAGTTGGCTTAAGTCGTCTACTGTTACCGGAGTAATTTTAGCTACCGGAAAATCATTGACTGACACTTCGCCAGTAGCAGTTATAGTAACTTTGCCTGAGCCTACTTGAATCGGACCGCCGTCTCCCAGCAGGACTGCTCCACCCGGGAAAGCAATGACACCGTCGGAATTAACTTCAAAGGCACCAGCCCTGGTCAAGGCAGTTTGTCCGTCGGAAAGCTGAATAGTGAAAAAGCCGTCACCGTTGATAGCCAGGTTCAAAGGATTGCCGGTTCTGTCAAAAACACCCGCTGAATGGTCTACAAAAACATTTGAAACCATTGGTTTGATCCAGTCAGCATTTGTTCTTAAAGACTTTCTTCTCTGCTTCAGAAAGCTCCTTGATGAAGAGGCGGTCTTTCTTAAAACCAGTGGCTGCAGCATTGGCTACGTTATTGGCAGTTATCTCCTGCTTTTTGACCTGCGGCAGCATTCCCGAGGCTGATGTATATATTCCTTTAATCACGTTTTCCTCCGACAACTGTTAAGCAGCAGCTGTGCCAAGACTGCACCTAGAGGCTCAAGCAACTGTCTTACATGACATTACAGGACTTAAGCCGAGCTGGATTACTGCTTTTTGAGGAAGATTTTGGAATAATTTTCTTGAGCCGGCAGAAATAATTTTCGGGTTTCTTGTAATCCTTAATAAATGCTCGAAAAAACCTCGATTTTGGCCAATTTAGACAGTTCTTCTCAAAAATGTTCAATCGTTTGCATACTCATCATTTGACAGATTTCTATTGCAATTTTTGCGGGTAACCATTATATTTTCATCGGGCAGCAATCTGCCTTGATTACAACTACTTACACCGTTTTGTGAGGCAATTTAATTTCGACCCAGACTTGTTAATTTTAAGATTGTAACGAGCACCAATTTTGCTGAAATCTTGAATGGAAGGCAAAGTCTATCTATGCGTTTTAGAATTAAAATACTGTCGATTATAATTGCACTGCTTCTTTTGGCGGCCTTTTCTGCAAAAAGCTCTGCCTTTGCCCAGGATCCCGGTTTACCTGACACTGTCTATATTGATTCTACTCAGTCTCCCCTGTCGAAGTGGGCAGTTGCTATCAACTTTGTAAATGATCAACCACTGGCAGGCTTTGAGATTACCTTCACATATGACTATGACCCCGCCTTGATATTTCTGGATTCATTTTCGTTTGTCGGCGGCAGGGTTGAATATATTTCTACCAAAGGGATGACCCGCCATTTTTTAGACTCTGCTTATAGTATATGGGGTTTTCCTCTAAGTGAGCCCCTGATACCTCCGGGAAGCGGATTATTGGGACATTTACACTTCTCCTATCCCGACTCCCTGGATTCCATTTTGGTTACAATTGACTCTGTAAGCGTTCAGACTTTGGAGATAAATTGGAGTACTTCTTTTTCAGATTCCCTGGCAAACCAGTTTACGCCTCAGTTTGAATTTGGCTACCTCTATATTAACCGGGATCTATGCTGCATTGGCCAGAGAGGTGACTTTAACAATGATGGAACTGACGCCAACATTCTTGACTTAACCTACCTGATTGACAGAATCTTTCGTGGCGGACCAGACTTAAACTGCGCCGAAGAAGGCAATTTAGATCAGGATGTCGAAGGTAATGTCAACATCATTGATCTTACTTATCTGGTTGATTTCATTTTCCGCGGAGGTCCGTCGCCTCCGGATTGTCCGTAGTTTTGGAGATTTGCTTATTTTAAGATGCTGCCTTTTAAGCTGTAGTTATTAGAAGCTATCTCGTCGTTATCTTTCGTTTCTGCTTTGGTGAAATCACTTTTATACCTGATCAATAGATTTTCCTTGAGCTTTTCATATTTTTTCTTTTCTGTTGTAGATTCTACCAGAGATTTACGAGTTTTTTCCAGTTCCACATTGAGCGCTTTTAACATTTCATTGTTACTTAAGTTCTCTTTTTTCAGCTTAACAAAATAGCGTCCGTAAACCAGCATTTCTGCAACCGATATTTTATTTTTCTGCACTTGCCTTTGTTTGTTTAGAGAATTATCAAAATTTTTGTCTACTTGCTGGATTTCCTGAGTTTGACTGTTGACTTTTTGTTTCACCTGGGCAAATTCTTTTTGTTTTTGCTTTTCTATCTCAGATTTAACTTTCAGAAGAGGCTCAAAACGATACTTAAACTTTTTCATTGTTCGCTGCTTCTGCGGGTTCAAAGATTTCTTTGAGGATTTGGTATGACTTCTGGTAGTCATCTACTTCGTTGATACCCTGGCGGAAAAAGTCCAGAAGCTTTCTATGTTTTATGATGGCATCATCTATTTCAGGGTTCGAACCCTTGACATAAGCTCCTATATTTATCAGGTCTTCTGCTTCACGATAAATGGCCATGACCTTTCTGGTCTGAGCCGCCAGTTCTATTTCTTCATCTGTCGCGACATTTTTCATCAAGCGGCTGACTGAATCCAGAATGTCAATAGCCGGATATTGATTGAGTGAGGCCATTTTCCGTGAAAGCGTTATGTGACCATCCAGAATAGAGCGTACTGCGTCTGCGATTGGTTCATTAAAATCGTCACCTTCAACCAGGACCGCATAAAAACCTGTAATGGAGCCTTTCTCCGAAAGCCCTGCCCGCTCAAGCAAAGCCGGCAGCATGGCAAATACCGAAGGTGTGTATCCCTTGGTTGTCGGCGGCTCACCGGCTGCTATGCCTATTTCTCGCTGCGCCATGGAGACTCTGGTCAAAGAATCAAACAGCAGTAAAACATTTTTGCCCTGGTCTCTGAAATATTCTGCTATGGCTGTTGCCACCATGGCACCCTTGATTCTAATCAGAGGCGGTTCATCTGAGGTAACCGCCACTACTATAGAGTTTTTCATTCCCTCCGGACCCAGGTCATTTTCGATAAACTCTCGTACTTCCCGGCCACGTTCCCCTATTAAAGCAATTACATTAATGTCTGCCGATGTTCCTCTGGCCATCATACCCAGCATTACCGATTTTCCAACCCCGGAGCCGGAAAAAATTCCTAAGCGCTGCCCTTTAGCTGCGCTCATAGTTAAATCAATTGATCTAATGCCGGTTAATAATTTGTCGGTGATTGTGCGCCGTCTCAGGGCGGGAATCGGCTTATTATTGACAGATACTGTTGTTGAACTTTCGATTGGCCCGAGGTCATCGATCGGCTGTCCCAGTCCTCCCAGTACTCGGCCGATTAACTCTCTGCCAACAGGAACTCTGAGCTCCTCATAATTTGAAGTCACGATAGATCCGGGCGTTATACCGGTAATGGGTCCAAGCGGCATGAGAACGATTCGATCGTCTCTGAAGCCGACTACTTCGGCTTTTATTCTGGTGCCGTTCTCTTTACTCTCAATGGTGCAGAGTTTACCTATTGATACGGCCGGCCCGGCTGATTCTACAACCAGTCCGATCACTTTGGTAACTTTGCCGTAATGCTTTATAGGATTAAGCTGGTCAATTCTTTCGGCATACATCTGATAGGCAATTTGCGCCAAGAGTTTTATTCCTCTGAAATTAGTGTCTGTTCAATTGAATTAAGCTGAGAATCAATCCTGGCGTCGATATCTCCGGTGGGCGTTTCTATCAGACAGCCCCCGAAATCTACTCTGCTGTCAGGTTCTATTTTGATTTCCTTAATTGTAGAATTATTCTTTAAAAATTTGTCAATGTTTTGCTCGACAATGGGTAGATGGTCCGGATTGACTTTAATTTTAATAAAACTTTTGTCTACCAGACTATCAACTACTTTGCTGATGATATGCAGAGTCGCGTCCGGGTCAATTGAGACGGCGTCGAAGGTGACTTTACGGCTGATTTGCATTACCAGTGAAAGAATGTTCGTTTTGGCATCTTCAAAAAGCCGCTGTCTTTCGTTTATGGCGTCGGAAATCGCACTTTCAAAATCTTTCAGCACTTTTTCTGCCTCAGCAAGTCCTTCTTTTAACCCTTGCTGGTAACCTTGCTCGCGGCCTAATTTTTCGGAGAGCTCTTTTTCATGCGTCAGTACCTGATTGATTTTAATTATTTCACGGGCGGGTATTAGTTTAATACCGTCGGCAGCAGTTTCAACGCGAACCTCAGGAAACACTTGAGTCAGAATCGTCACAGATTCGGCATCTTTTTCCAAGTCCAGCCTCTGCTCACCGATGTAAACCACAGGAGCTTCCTGTGTAATCCTGACAACTTTAGACAATGATATCCTCTTTGCCGCCGCGGCCGGAAATAATTATCTGACCTTCTTCTTCAAGTCTTCTGATTACCTCCACAATACGAGACTGTGCTGTCTCGACATCGCTGAGTCTGGTAGGCCCCATGTATTCCATCTCTTCTTCGACCATCTTAGATACACGCTCTGAAACATTACTGAAGATTTTATTTTTGACTTCATCGCTGGTGGCTTTAAGGGCAATTGAAAGGTCTTTTGTTTCAACTTCCTTGAGAACTTTCTGAACGGAACGGTCATCAAGCAGGATTATATCATCAAAGACAAACATCATATTTTTAATTTCCGCGGCCAAATCCGCATCATCAGCTTCCAGTGAGAGCATGATATTTTTTTCAGCAGTTGTATCCATCAGATTGAGCAGTTCTGCCATAGCTTTGGCTCCGCCAGTCGCTGACATGTGGGATGAACCTCCCTTTTCGAAGTGACCTTCGAGTGTTTGCTCAATCTCACCGAGAATTTCCGGTGCAATTTTTTCCATGGTCGCGATTCGTAAAGCTACTTCGGCTTGCAGTTCTCCGGCAAATTCACTTAGTACCGAAGCCGAATGTGACGGCGCCAGCTGAGTCAGAATTAATGAGATTGTCTGCGGATGTTCACTTTGCAAAAATTGTGAAAGTTGCTTGGGGTCAATATCTTTCAGCAGCGAAAAACCTTTTGAATAGAGCGATGATTCCAGTCTGTTAAGAATATCTTTGGCCCTGGTTGGACCTACGGCCTTTTCCAGGATGGTTTTAGCAAAATCCACACCTCCCTGAGAAATGTATTGTCTGGCTATAAAAATATCGTGGCAATCCTCGATAACCTTTTTTTCAATATCGGCCGGGACGTCACGCATGTTCGCAATTTCTATCGTAATACGTTCAAGGTCCTTTTCATTCATGCCCTTGAGAACCAGGGCTGATACTTCTGCCCCAAATGCGATTAGAGCCACTGCCGCTTTCTGCATCGAAGTTAATTTGTCATATTCCATTTCGGGCATAATTAGTCAACCATTATTGTTTTAATTACTTTTGCTATTTCTTCCGGTTCACCTTTAGCGGTTTCCTGCATCTGGTCAATCAGAGTTGGCTCGCGCTTTTCCGCCACAATCGGCTGAACCTCCGGCGCTTGCCTTATAGGCGATGCTTGCGCTGACGCAGTACTGGCAACCGTTAGCGGTTGAGATGGAATCGTAAATTTGCCCAGCACTTCAAAGAATTTTTTAACTCGTTTTTTCACAAAGAAAAACAAGAATACGAACAAGAGCACCGTGCCAACCTTTTGAGCGATCTCCATGATGAATTCTCTCATGTACATTGAGTCTAAAGCTGTCTGGTCGACTTGCAGTGACCCGTGGTCGAAGGAAATGTTGAACATTTCTATCTGGTCGCTTCTCTGCTGGTCAAAGCCTACTGCGTTTCTGACTATTGAAGAAAGTCTGTCGAGTTCTTCCTGACCACGAGGCTGATATATAGGTTCGCCGCCCTCTTCTTCGGCAGGAGTATAAATGCCGTCAATCATTACCGCAATAGAAAGCCGGTCGACTGTGCCGACGGCGTTGACGATATGCTCAACGGTTTTATTAAGTTCATAGTTGGTTATAGTTGTTTCTGTGGATGACTCTTCCTCGTTTTCGGCAGCTTCTTCCTGCTTATCTACTGAACTATTTGTGGCACGTGTTTTTTCTTCGCTCCTGATTGAAGGCGTATTGGGATCATAAGTCTCGACGGTTCGTTCAACCTGCTGAAAATTCAGGTCGACTGTAATGCGAACAACCGCTTTGCCGGCACCTAATACCGTGGCCAGCATGGATTCTGCCTTATCTTCCAGGTATTGTTCTACGTTCTTGCGGACCTGAAGCTGTGATGACGACAGTCCCGCCAGAGGGTCATGCTGCTGACCTGACGACAATAGATTGCCGTTGTAGTCAACGATCGTAATTTTATCAGGAGTTAAGCCTTCAACAGATGAAGCCACCAGGTGAGTTATGCCGTTAATCTGCATACCCGTCAGACCGCTGCTTCCTTTTAGTTTGAGAATAACCGAAGCCGTGGTCTGGTTTTGGTCTTTTTTAAACAGTCTGTCTTTGGGCATGACCAGGTGTACCCTGGCAGCTGAGACTTCATCTAACTGTATGATTGTACGAGTCAGCTCTCCCTCCAGGGCGCGGCGAAAATTTAAGTTTTGCAGAAAATCCGTCATGCCCAGCTGATTCTGGTCGAAAATTGAATACCCCAAATACCCTGCGTTGGGCAGTCCTTCTGAGGCCAGACTAATTCTGGTCTGGTAGACTTTGTCGGAAGGTACGTCTATAGCGTGCCCCCCTTGAGAGATTGTGAACGGAATTTTATTGTCGTTTAGATAAGTGATTATCTCGCCCGACGCTTCTTCGTTGAGATTAGAATAGAGGCGTGAATAAGTTACGCTGCTGAGCCAGCCGACCATAAAGACTATACCAACAATAGATCCTGCTGTAATACCAAATAGCAGCATCACCTGGCTGGCAGTCATCTGGCCAACGTAGGCCATTACATTTTCCCAGAACGCCTTAAGCTGTTCCATTTAAGTTCCTATCTATATGTATTGATGCGACATCCTATTGTCACATCAGCCAATCCAAAAATCCTATTTAGATGGGCATTCTAATCAGTTCATTATAGGCACTGATCAGTCTGTTTCTAATTTCCAGTAAGAGATCGGTTGCCAGTCCGGCCTCTTCGGCCTTAATCATGACCTGATGTAATTCCACCGGGTCGCCGTTCATCAGCGCTTCCTGCGCCTGACCGGATTCTGTATGCAGCTGGTTAACCGAATTTATCAAATCTGTTAAGAGATTTCCAAATTCTGCTTTTGATTCCGGGCTGACGGCTTCAATGCCGGGCTTAACTACCTTAATCTGGTCAGCTAATCCGGGAATCAAATTCATGTTATTTATTGAACCTACAGACATTTTTTATACCTTAACGTCAATAATCTTGCCGACCGCTTCCGGCGATTCGATATTTCTATCATTTCTGGAATAGCCGAGTTTCGAGACAGAGTTTTCACTTATGACTTTTATCAGCTGGTCCAGGGCTGCCTTTTCAGAACCGTTCAAGACGTTTTCGGTAATTACCGTAGACGGCTTGATAGATACTGCCGAAATCGCGTTTTCCTGCTGGGGGCTGATTGTCAGTTTTGAACTGACTTTATCCGCTGCCTCCTGCTGTTTGCTGGCGCGATCTAAGTTGTTAACGCTTTGAACGTGTTGATAAGCACTAATTCCTATGGGGCTAATCTTCATCTTTGTCCTCTAAAAGTTTATATGTCCAGCGCCTCGCTGGCCATATTTTTGGCAGCTGAGATGGCTACTGTGTTTGCTTCGTATGCTCTGGAAGCAGCCATCATATCTACCATTTCAGTAATAATTTCGACATCCGGCATTTTGACATAGCCGTTTTCGTCGGCGTGCGGATGACTGGGCTCATAAACCAATTTGAAAGCATCTTTGGCAGCTCGTTCTGTTTTCCATTGTGCTCTGGAAATTTCCATTGATCCGCTGGCAGTTTGACCGACACCTGTCATATGCTTTGAGTTTGTGCGCCGAAGTTTGCTGCCTGCTTTTTGCATCAGCGTGCTGAATTTTAATTTTTCGCGGCTTTCGCTGACGACTACAGACTGACGGCGATAGGGACCGCCGGCTTTGGTTTTGGTTGTCTCAGCATTGGCAATGTTTTCTGCGACAGCGTTCATTTTTGCCCGCTGTACCGATAACCCGGCCGCTGAAACTTTTATAGCATTTAGAATTCCTGACATATCTTTCCTACCTGCTGGTAATAGCCTTTCTTATGCCATCAAATTTACTTTGCAAAAGTCTGGCTCCGATTGTAAAAAGAAGTTCATTTTGGGCCATATCTGAAATCTCTACATCAATATCTACTGAATTAAGCTCCCCCTTGACGACCGCTGTCTCTACTACTTTAGGAGGACGGCTTTTGTGCTGCCCCAAAGCTATATGAGCCGGGTCGGTCAGCTCCCCTTTGAGTCTTTGAGTATTACCATTCAGCTTCTTGAATTCTTCTTCAAAACTAATATCGCGGCTCTTGTAACCCGGAGTGCCGACATTAGCCACATTGCCTGCTTTTAACTTATGGCGCAGTGAGGTAAGATTCAGATAGTTCTCCAACTTGGGAACACCACTTTTTATAAATAGAAAATTTTGTAATTTACTAACCATTATTTATCTAATCCAAAGTTTCTCAGTCAGACGTATTGCAACGATTGTGCCAAAACAGCGCTGCCACATTAACGCTTTGCTGTCCATTATGTTAGACTTCAAAACCAGTACAAATTGAGCTAAGTTCTGAGACTGTAATGGAAATAATTTCTGAACAAGGCGGTAAAATCTTACCTAACCATTAAAATCATATAGCGACGACGATGGCTCTTTGATGGAAAGCTGATCGGTAAGAATGACAACATCAACCCGGCGGTTTTGGGCGCGGTTTTCTATTGAGGTATTGGGCACCAAAGGACGAAACTCGCCGTAACCGAGAGCAGATATTCTCTCAGCGGGAAATTTGTGACTTTCGACAAAGTATTCAACAACCGAAGTCGCCCTGGCTACCGAAAGTTCCCAGTTTGAAGTAAAGTTGACATTTTTAATCGGCCGGTCATCGGTATGCCCTTCAATGCGGATATGATTTTTGGTATCTTTAATCTCTGCATAGATAAGGTCGAGAACATCCAGAGCCGCATTGCGCAGCTTTTCCGAGCCTTCATTAAATAAAGTAGTTTCCATAATATGAACAACCAGACCTCGCTCGGTGATTTCAGTTTGAATTTTTTTCTGTTTATCAACTTGTTCAAACTTTTTATCGATCAGTTGCTGCAGCATTTTCAGCTTGCCTATTTTGAGAACACCATGCCCTTTTGATGATTGCTTGTCCTTAAATCTCAGGACAGCGTTGTTACCGCCTTTTAGTACAGCCTGCAGCTCTGCAGTAACCTCACCAAACTTTTTGGCATCAAGGCGCGACATTGAATACATCACGATAAAGAATGCCAGCAGCAGTGTTATCAGATCAGCGTAGGTCAGCAGCCATCGATCAGGGTTATCGTGATTAAGATTTTTTCTTTTCCTGCGCCGCATTTTATCTATTCATCGCGAGTGTGAGGAGGGATAAAACAGTGGAGTCTTGTTTTGATATTACGCGGGTTATCACCGGATTGAATAGCCACTACGCCTTCGGTGATAAGCTCCCAGTGTGACATCTCTTCTTCATGCCTTAATCTCAGTTTGTCAGCGATTGGCAGCAAAAAGACATTTGCCAAAGCCACCCCCCAAAGAGTAGCAATAAAAGCTGCCGCAATTGCGGCCGCCATCTTGCCGGCATCATCTGTGTTACCAAGAGTATGCACCAGACCTAAGACAGTGCCTAAAATGCCCATAGTCGGTGCAAAACCGCCGGCTTTCTGGAAAAAGTCTATCCCCTTTTTGTGACGTTCTTCAAGATATGTCATTTCACTGTCAAGAATTTCTTTGAGAGTGGATACTTCGGTACCGTCAATAACTAACTGGATCGCTTTTTTCAAGAATCTGTCTTTTACTTCCCTCATGTCCGATTCAAGGCCCAAAATACCCTCGCGTCTGGCCTTTTCAGCCAGCTTAACAATTAGCTCGATAGTTGAATGCGTAGACAGCGAAATTCCTGTGAAAGCAAGTCGAAGATACGTGGGCAGACTGAAAACTGTTTTCATGGAAGTAGTAATCATGGTAGCCCCGAAAGTTCCGCCTACCACAATCAGAATTGGACCGGCCATAAAAATGGCAGCTATGTTTCCGCCTTCAATAGTGAATGCTCCCAGGATAGCCCCCACGGCTATAATGAGCCCCAGAACTGTTGCAAAATCCATCTGTTTACCGTTCTAAATCTGTGGTTTAACTGTTCAAAATCCCGGCAATTCTGTCTGCTTGTATATCGGCAGAAAGCCGGCTCTTTCAAGCCGGCTAAAGTGGATTTTACTGTTCGAAAAAAGAGGCTAATTGATATTCTGGCCTACCCGGTACTCGGCCAGTTTATTCCTGATTGTTCTGGCAGTACAGCCCAGAGCTTCGGCGGCTTTGGTCTTGTTGCCACCAAATTTTTCCAGAGTCCGTAAAATCAAGAATTTATTGCCTTCTTCCAAGGTCATAGGAATTTGAATACTGGGCATTTCATCGGCAAGTGTACCTAAGGAGAGTTCCGAAGGGAAATCATCCTCTGTCAGATTTTCCCGGGTAGAAGTGACGATTGCTCTTTCTATCAAATTTTCAAGTTCCCGGATATTTCCGGGCCAGTGATAGTTTACCAGGAGTCTCATGGCATCCTGATCAATTGATTTGACATTCTTATTGTTTTCTGCATTGTATTTTTCAAAAAAATGTTTAACCAAAAGTGGAATGTCTTCAAGCCGCTCATTTAACGGAGGCAAAACTACGGGAATAACGTTCAGGCGGAAAAAGAGATCCTCCCGGAATCTGCCCTGAGCAATGCATTCTTTTAAGTTTCTGTTGGAAGTCGCGATCAGGCGGACATCGACTGATATCGTCTCGCTGGAACCGACCCGTTCGAATTCTCTTTCCTGAATAACTCTCAAAAGCTTCGATTGCAGATTCATGGGCATTTCAGAGATTTCATCAAGCAGCAGACTGCCTCCATCGGCCAGTTCAAATCTGCCACGTGATGTTTTCTTGGCATCTGTAAATGCGCCTTTTTCATAACCAAAAAGCTCTGCTTCAACCAGATTCTCAGGTAAGGCAGCACAGTTCAGCTTGATAAACGGTTTATTTCTTCTCTGTGAAAGTAAGTGGATTGAGCGCGCCACCAGTTCCTTACCTGTCCCCGATGGTCCCGTTATCATTACAGTCGAACGGGCATTGGCTATTGAATTAATCAGATCGAATACATTGTGCATTACTTTTGATTTGCCAATCATATTATGAAATTTGCTGAAAAGGTCCTGGCGCATCTGTTCGTTGTCGGCTTTTAGCTGTATCAGTTCGGTCAGCTGAGACAATTTGAATTCCAGCGTTTCCGGCGAAACCGGCTTGAGCAGAAAATCTGCGGCGCCAAATTTCATAGCCCGGACTGCGGTTTCAACCGTTCCGAAGGCCGTCATCATTACCACTTGGGTGTCAGGTCTGAGTTTTTTTATCTGCTTTAAGGTCTCAATTCCGTCCATGCCTTTCATTTTCAAATCAAGCAGGACGACATCAAACGGCGCCTCTTCTAATTCGATTATAGCCTCTTCCCCGGACATAACAGTCTGACAGTTATAACCTGCCCGGTTCAATGACTCTACCACAAAATCATTGACGAGCTTGTCATCGTCGACAACTAAAACAGAAAACTTCATTGTTAATTCCCCGTTTGCACGGCGTCAATCTTAGCCGGCAGTAAAATGTGGAAAGTTGTTCCTTCCTGCTGCTTTTCTGCAAGAAGAATTTCTCCTCCATGTGCCTTTACCAATTTCCAGGCGACAGCCAGGCCTAAGCCGCTGCCACTTTGTTTTGTTGTGAAAAAGGGCGCAAATATCTTTTCACGATGCTCAGCTTTTATGCCGGGTCCGTTGTCGCTAATCGATGTTACCAGAAGCTGTTCACCAAATTCCAGCGGCAGCTTGTTCTTAAACATCTCCGGTGTCTCGTTTGCGGCATAAGTCATCAGATTGACTTCTAATTTGCCGCTACCGTCCATTGCTTCCACCGCGTTTATCAGAATATTGTAGAGCGACTGACGAAACAGTATTTTGTCCAGCGAAATCATTACCTTTTTTCCGGCCAGGTATTCAGAAACCTCAAATTCTACTTTGTTTTTCTTTCCTGTTTCCTCTGATTGTGTGTTGAAATCATCAATTATTGATTTTAGATAGGCCGGATAAGAACAGTCTGTTCTGTTTAATTCGCTGAATCTGGTATAGTTCAGAAGATTGCTGACTGTCTCGTTAAGAATTTCAGCCCCGCGTTTAATTTTAAGAACCAGTTTCATTTTGGGGTCGTCATCCTCTAAATCTCTCTCAAGCAGCGAGGCAAAACCGCTTATGCCTGACAAAGG
>JADFLZ010000148.1 GCA_022564135.1 Candidatus Zixiibacteriota bacterium | reverse complement strand
CCCGGACATGGCGGACAGGACTATGGCGCCATAGGCAAAAAAGGTACCCGCGAAAAGGATATCTGTCTTGCTATTGACAAAGAACTGGCCAAAATTATCCGAAAAGATAAACAATTCAAAGTTGTCATGACCCGCGATCGCGACAAGACAATAACGCTTCAGGAGAGAGCCAGGATTGCCAATGAATCGGCCGCCGACCTGTTTATATCAATTCATGCGAATGCTTCCCTGAAGGACCACGTCAGGGGCTGGAACGTCTTCTTTTTGGCACCGGCAAAAAATGACTCTGCCCGGGCAGTCGCCCAGTTTGAAAACAGCGTTTTTTTGAGAGAACATGCCTCGATAAATGAACCTGACTAAGATATGTTTTCAGAATACTATAATAATCAAATCTTGAGTATCTTAAACGAAATGATTATGACAGAATTTCAAGAAGAATCGCAGGATTTTGCCCTGATGATTGACCGGGAATTCAGACGAAAGCTGAATATTCCTGCCCGCGGTGTTGACCAGGCCGGATTTTATGTTCTTAATTCTGTCTATACTCCCTCGGTACTTGTAGAAGCCGGCTTTATTACTAACAGGAAAGAAGAAAAAATCATTGCTTCCAAATCATATCGTAAGAAGATTGCAAAAGCTATTTATGGAGCTATCAAGAGGTTCAAGGATAAGTATGAAAGTCATTAAATATTCCAGGGGAGCATAGTATGGCAGATAACAGAGCGATAGGGATTTTTGATTCCGGAGTGGGAGGTCTGACCGTCACACGCGAGATCATCAGACTTCTGCCGCAGGAAAATGTCGTTTATTTTGGCGATGTCGGCCGTACTCCTTATGGCGGCCGTTCCAGAGAAATCATCACCCATTTCACCAGGCAGGATATCACTTTTCTGATGGAACAAAATGTAAAATTCATCATCTGTGCCTGCAATACAGCCTCGGCGGTGGCGCTTGAAGAAATTTCTCAGGATTACTCTACCCCCATGACCGGAGTAATAAAACCGGGTGCAAAAGCTGCTGTAGAGATAACCAAAAATGGCAATATTGGCGTTATCGGAACTCTGGCAACTATCAATTCAAACGCCTACGCCAAGCAGATTCATAACATTGACCCTAAGCTAAAAGTCTATTCGCTGGCCTGTCCGCTGTTTGTACCTATGGTCGAGGAAGGCTACACCGACAAAGAAGCAACTTTCTTAATCGCCCGCGACTATCTGCACACCATGCACGATGTTGAAATAGATACCCTGGTGCTCGGCTGCACCCACTACTCTTTGCTCAAAAATGTAATCAGCGATGCCATGGGGGACAAAATTCAGCTTGTTGAAAGCGGTGTAGAGATTTCCAAATCAGTCTATCAGTATCTGGCAGATAACAATATGATGAACACCCAGACTTTGCAAAAACCCGGTCCGACCGGTGAACGCAAGTTTTTTGTATCCGACGTTCCTGACAAATTCACAAATTTAGCCTCGCGCTTTTTAGGAACCGAAATCGAAAACGCCACCCGGATTGATATAAGTGAGTACTGATGACACAATGAAGCAATACACGCCTTACTACAAAAATGATATTTACAAACTTATTGAATGGGTAGAAATCCAACTCGACGAATATGAGACAAGTCTAAATCTGTATCATACAGACTGCCTATGTAAGTGTTTCTTAACAACTATCCTAGAAATGACCAAAGGAGCTTTCGGATCCCTCCAAGAGAGAAGCATACCTGCTTTCTACGCGATTTATCGTAGCATATGGGAACATACAATAGATTTGCGATTCATAGTTACTAGTAACGATGAGATGCTTAATCGTCGCTTTGCCAACTATTACAAAATTATTCTCTATCGAATCCGAGACAAGCTGGGAATATCTGATGCTAACAGAACCAAAATTCAAAATGAATATCGAAAGTATATCTTGGATGAATTTGCTGAAGAACTAGATTCGGACAAATTCAAAGATAACTCTGGCCTTATTATTAATTGGAAGAAAATAGACAAACATTTTACTCGCAATAGTTGGAGCCGTATTTCATTTGCAGACCGAGTTGACAGAATCTCTAAGTTGACGAGAGACCAACTTGCACCTAGCACAAATACAAATGAATCAAGAATTGACCCTTTTGTGGGGCTTGCGTCTCATTTTTGGAAGATATTTTCATCTTATATTCATCCTACTCCATTCGGTACTGTCCCGCATTTTGAAGGCAAAGATGGTACATTCAAATTAAAATATGATTATAGTGATGAAAAACTACTGGAAAAGGAAACATATTTGTTTACAACCCTAGAATTTAATGTCGAAACATTCTCAATTGCTAATAAGAAAATAACATATTCTCAATTCTTCAAACTTGCTGACTCGCTTCCAACAACAAGAAGTTTAATTGATTCCAGGTTAAAGGCGCATGAATCTCGTACTGGCCACTAACAACGACGATAAAATCAAAGAGATAAAATATCTGCTTGAAGACCTGCCGGTTACTATTTTTTCCCGCAGCGATTTTTTGGAGTTTCCCGATGTCGAAGAAACCGGCCAGACCTTAAAAGAAAACGCACTCTTAAAAGCCAAAGCAGTAGCCGAATATTGCGACATGCCGGCGCTGGCCGACGACACCGGACTTGAGGTAGACGCCCTTGATGGCGCTCCCGGAATTTATTCTGCGCGTTATGCCGGTGACAACGTCAGCTATGCCGACAATGTTAATAAGCTCATAAAAGAAATGAAAGACGTTCCCCAGGAAAAGCGTACTGCCCGTTTCCGCTGCGTTATAGCGATAGACTGGAACGACGGCAATATTGAAACTGTCGAAGGCCTCTGCGAAGGCTTTATAACTGAAGATATTCAGGGCGACCAGGGCTTCGGCTATGACCCGGTCTTCTACTACCCTCCAAAAGATAAACGATTTTCTCAAATGACAATTGAAGAAAAGAATATGGTCTCGCACCGGGGTCTGGCTCTGCAGAATATGGTCGGCTTAATAATGGAAAAAGTAAATAAACTGCGGGCGGCTCAAAGCGGCGAATAGCCCAACTGCTATTTCAAATCCAGTTCCATATATTCGGCGCCTTTAACCGGATTATAGCGGTAAGCTGAGATTGATTGAAAACCAAGCGAAACATATAATTTTATGGCTGTGGTCATACTGTCAATCGTATCAAGTTTCATTCTGGAATATCCAATTATTTTAGCCTGCTCGATTACAGATTCTGCCAGCTCTCGTCCAATCTTCCGGCCGCGAAATTCGGGACGTACCCAGAGCCGCTTCATCTCGCAAACTTCTTTATTTACTTTCCAGAGACCGACACAGCCGGCTATTTTTTGGTCCCAGAGCGCCAGCAGCAGGCGGCCAGCGGGTGCTGCGTACTTGCCGGGCAGCAATTCTAATTCTTTGTAGAAGTCCTGAAAGCAGAGATCAAAATTTAATGATTTGGCATACTCTAAAAAAAGCTCGCGAATTGTTTCAATCTGTTCAATTGACTCAGCGCTTAATATTTCCAGGGCCTGGCTATGCCAGTCATCTGTCTGCATACTCTTTTGTTTTTTGTCTGATGGCTCTTGTGACATCCTGCTTATTAATACCAAGTACTTGTTTTATCGTCGCATATAGCTCGTCGTCTGATACTCCCGATGAAAGCAGTTCTCTGACTTTCTCCGCTTTCCCCTGCTGATAGGCCATCTTGCAGAGTACGGCTCCGACTGTATAGTAGGTGACGGTACTGCCTTCGAGAAACGGACTGTCAAGAATCTGCTGAAAGGTAATAGTGTCGTTGATTTCAAAAAACTCGGCTAAGTCAACCGCTAAGCTTTCAAACGGCCGGTTCATCGAGCCGCCTAAAAAAGTGGCAATGCCTTCATTGAGAATAAAATGCGGCTTAAAATCTCTGAACAGAATATGAGTAATCTCGTGCGGATACCATTCGCTGGCCAGCGAACTGAACACCTGCGCGTTAGGAGTATTAGACCTGCCCGCCGACGGTGCTAATATAAATTCCAGCCCCGCGGCGGCGGCTATCTCATCCTGATTGCGAGTGATGTAAAATTCAATGGGTGACACTTTGGGCAGCTCATACTTTTTGCGGATATGTTTAATAAACTTGGTCATTCGTAAACCGACTGCTCTATCAAAGAAATAATCATGCGGAAAATGATAGTCGATCGGACCCATCCGTCTTTTGTCCCAGCTAGCGGTGATAACATGCAGCGGGTCGTAAAGCCGGTACTCGGTAGAGTCTTTTTTCTTTTTCAGACTATCCGGCATTGGCGATTGGTAGGCTACTCGTTTGCCCTGAGGTAAAGTATCAATCTTTTTTTCTTTATCTTCCTTCTTGATTTTAATCTTAACTTTTCTGGCGTACATCGTCTGCAAAGCCCAGGGGTTCGAGCTTTTATACGGTTCTTCCAAGCCTTCGCTGTAATACAGAGTTCGTATAGCGTAGAACTTGCCCTCTTTTTCTATGCTGAGTAGAAGCGGTGGAAAAGATTTTATGATATTCTGACTGTTATAAATCCAGCTGCGGGCAGCATAGGGCTCGCCGTAGCGCTTCAGTTCTTTTTGGTTCCAAAGAGAACTGTCAATCGCGCTGTCTGGATTTGAACTTAAAAATCTGCGCCAGAGGTCATAGACCGCTTTGATATCAGCGTCAGTCGTATCTACCCGGACAGTTATGGGCAGGTCAATAAGTTCGACATAGCCGGGCGGATGTTCGGCTGCGAAAAGATTACAAATCGAAATAAGAAAAATTGTGACAATCAGAAAAACTCGCTGCATAAAAAACAGAAGACAGTTCATATCGGCTACAAGCTAAAATTCAGATTAAACAGATGCGAAGTGCCCAGATTATTTGAAAACGGTATAAAGGCATAGTCGACCGATATATTTCTTTTGGTGAATGTCGCGCCGGCCGTAAAATTTTTGCTGTCGTAATTTAACATATAGCCGCTGCGGATGCTGAAAATTTCGTTGACGATTGCCTCCGCTCCCAGATGCAGATGCGCTTGGTCATCAAGATAAACCAGTTCGGCGGCGCCATTGTAGCGCTCGTTATACTCGTAGGCAGCTCCCAAGCGATAGCTTGTCGGCAGTGAAATGTCAGCCGAACCAATCAGTCCCGCCTGTTCTAAGCGGAAACTCGAACCCAGCGATATAGCCGAGCCGGCCAGTTCAATCTTCGGAGTCGCCTGATAGCGCGCGCCTATATCGACATTGAATGAGGAACCGCGATAGCTGCCAATTTTTTCAATTATCCAGCCGGCGCCTATACCTATATCGAGCTTTGCATTAATTCGATAGGCAAAGCCGCCTTTGAAGGAAACATCGTGCGCCTCAAAACTATCTATCGGAACAGCGCTAGGGAA
Source organism: Candidatus Zixiibacteriota bacterium (assembly GCA_022564135.1). GTDB lineage: Bacteria > Zixibacteria > MSB-5A5 > GN15 > FEB-12 > JACZWU01. The sequence continues at coordinate 623 of JADFLZ010000148.1, read as the reverse complement.
AAGCCTGTTTTCGATCCCATCGACCGCCGCAAATCTTATTCCGGCATGAATAAACAGTTTCGGAGATAATCCGGCGGCGATAAAAGCGGACTCCAGCCGGATATTTTCCCAGTACTCGGTATGACCAAACGAAGCTGTGAATTTTTCAAAACCTGCTGCCGCTGCCGGATTAAAAACTACAGCGTTGGGGTCGTTTGAACTGCCGGGGAAAGTCGAGCCCATTCCGGCCATTCGTGCGCCATGATCAATTTTTAGCAGCGCTACACCGTCCTGAGCCTGTGGAAGTTCAATCGGGCATACGACTGTTAAAATCGTCAGGCTAAATATTGCAAACAGGTATTTCATCATTTTTATTAACACTTAACTTTAAAACAGAATGTCGAATGAAAAAATATGCTCTTCCCCTTGACCGGCTTTGTCGGTTGAAAAAGCATAATCTATGGCCAGGGTATTACCGCCCAGCTTAAACAGATAGCCGGTACCGGCCGTGAAACTTCCGTCCGAAAGTCCGGCTCTTATTGCAAATTTTTGTTCAACCAGATATTCGGCGCCGGTGTGAAATCGAATATGAGATTTGTTATGTTTTAAGAGGTCGACTGCCAGATTAAGAGTCTTGTTTAAGA
>JADFLZ010000147.1 GCA_022564135.1 Candidatus Zixiibacteriota bacterium | reverse complement strand
CTATTTGCCGCCTTCGTTACCGGCAGAGATGTTCTGTCTGGACTTCTTAGTAACTGCAGATCAAACATTGGAATGTCAGTATGTACCAATCAGGTTTTATTGGTATGATTGCGGTGACAATGCAATTTCATTCAACCCACCAGGGGATCCCACTGGATTCGTACAAGATCTGGCTATCTCTCGAAGAGTTACTGATTTTGATCTGATTGGTGACATTTCCAATCCGGATGTAGGCTACCCGACTTATCAGGGTGCACAGAACGCTGACTGTTTCCCACCGGATGCAGATCCAGAAAAACCGGCTCCTATACGTTTTATCGACTTCCTTAATGGTGGAATAGACATCGTCTGTATCGACTCCATTGATGATCGCGGCGATATTAACTTGAACAATGTTGCCAACGAAGTTGCTGATGCTGTTCTGTTCACCAACTATTTTGTCTATGGTATAGGAGTGTTCACTATCAACGTCCAGGGTCAAATTGCCGCTACAGACATTAATGCTGATGGATTGACTCTATCGGTTGCTGACCTTGTATACTTGATTCGTATAGTTCTTGGTGATGTTCTGCCGTTCTCCAAGGTTGCTCCCATTGAAGCAGAACTTACTGTTAATTTCGAAGGAGTCCTCAATGTTGATATCGAAGTTGGCGCTGCCGCACTGCAGCTCTATGGCGATGTTGAGCCGATTCTATTGGCAGAAAACATGGACATGGAATATGCATTTGATGCTGCCAACAACGTAACCCGTGTTCTGGTTTATAATGGAACTGACAAAGGCGAATCTTTCACAGGTGATTTCATCAATACTAGTGGCTCTGATGTCGTCAGCATTGAAATGGCCACCTACGAAGGCGCCCGTGTCATTGCAAAAGAAGTCGAACTTCCAACAGAATTTGCTCTGAACCAGAACTATCCAAATCCGTTCAACCCATCCACAAACATCAGCTTTGCGTTGCCGGCAGCCAGCGACTACAAACTAACTATTTACAACGTAACGGGTCAGAAAGTAGCTGACTTCTCAGGTAATGCCGAAGCCGGTATAGTGAATGTCGAATGGAATGCTGTCGATGAAGCCAGCGGTGTATATTTCTACAAACTGGTCACAGGTGATTACGCTAAAACTAAGAAGATGATACTCATCAAATAGCCCGGTAGCCCACTATTGATAGAGGGTTCCTGTGAGATTGCTTCGTCGTCCCGATTGAAATCGGGACTTCTCGCAATGACAGAATTGAGGGGCAGACCCTTCGGCTCCCGCGAATACTCGGGACTTTGTTTGCTCAGGACCATATAGGGACACGCCTTTAGCTGCCGTCCCGCAATTGCTATCGTAATTTTTGGTGTTGACAGAAAATCAGACGGCTGTTATAATAAAACGAAAGAACAGCTAATATTATCCTCATTTGTCATAACTTGAAACAAGGAGGTTACTATCACTAAAATTATCAGATTATTCTTAGTATTATTCGTCATCGTCGCCTTTTTTCCAGGCGAAGCTAAAAGCCAAATTTCACTTGAGCTAAACAGTAAAGTTCGCATTTATGCTCCAACTGTTGTCGGTGGAATCGTACCGGGAACGCTTATCAGATTAGACCAGGACAGTCTTGCTGTTAGAGTGGACAACAGGGTCATTGTGTTTCCCAGGTCTTCAATCGAGAAGCTCTGGCGGGTATCGGGAGAAAAAGGCCATGCGTTAACCGGGGCGTTGATCGGACTGCCGGCCGGTGCTATCGCTGGTCTGGTTTTTTCAAAAATAACTTGTGAACCTGATCCTGATGAATCGGGGCTGGGGCTGTGCACTTATGTTGGCATACTCGCCGGAACCGGTCTGGGTGCTATTACCGGTGGTATCATTGGATCAATGACTAAATCGGTAAGCTGGCAAAAAGTTGATGTCAGCAAAATTAATCTGAGTCTCGGTGTGGTACACGGTCGAACTGCCGGTTTGAAGATTTCCTGGGCTTTTTAGGGTCAACGAATTGGCGCCGGGGTGGCCGGGTGCCCCACTGCTTGCGGTGGGTTTCCGTGAACAATTTTAGAATATTCGGTGGCCCATCCCCGAGGCCAAGCTCGGGACTTTGCCATTTATGGTGGGTCCCTGTGAGATTGCTTCGTCGTCCGATTGAAATCAGGACTTCCTCGCAATGACGAGATTGAGGGGCAGATGAAGGAATCTGCCACCCACAAGAATTGTCGAATTTACACCAACCTCGCCACATTGGCTCGGTCGCTTTTAGTCTTCGTCTTCGGCTGTCGGTAGCGGCATGTTGGTGTTGAACATGTCGACTGCGACTTTCCATGTTCCGTCGGCGTCCTTTTTCCAGATTGTAGTGTACTTGCCGTTGTCTACTATCGGCTTGCCATCGGGTCCGTCGAATGTCATCACATTTGTCCCGATAGTATAGCCCAGGTCACCCGAACTTGAAATTTCCACATAAGTCGGCTGCCATTTGATGGAAAAGCCAGGTATTTCAAAAAAGTGACTCAGCACTTCCCGAATTGCGGCTTTGCCTTTTAGGGCTGGTGCATTAGGTGCCATGAACAAAGCGTCATCCAGAAAGTAGGCGACTAACTTGTCCAGCTCCTGGGCCTCGGCTGTGGCCGACAAGGCGATATCGGCCTGACGCAATGACTCTATATCAGCGGCTTTTGCATCAGCGTCGGCCCCGTTTGAATCTGCCCAGACCATCGCCATTGTCGCTAATATGGCGAGCATCGCTAGTAATGTAAATTTCATTAGTTTCATTTGCTTTAGTCCCTTCCAATTTTAGAAATTGATAATCTAACAGGAAAACCGATTTGTCCTCCGGGTGGAAATGTAAGTGGCCGAGTGCCAGTTGGCAAGTGGGTCGGGCGCCCCACTATTCATAGTGGGCTCTCTCACAAATCCCCTCCAATATCACCACAAACCAGATCCGCCCACCCCAGGTACGCGTTCCATTTTGGGACTGCTGACTATTTGCTGAAGATAGCAGCAGGGGTTTTTTCACCCATTATGGCCGATTCTTGGCTATCGCCTATTAATGAGATAGGATAAAACTGCCGATGAAATAATATAATTAAGGGGATCAAATTATGTTATTTTCGAAAAAAACAATTCAGAATCGTTTACTGCCTTTTTGCGGACTATTAGCTCTCTTCGCAATTACGACAAGCTGCGGCAATTCGACCGGCTCCATAGAAACAAATATCCTTTTCCAGGAAGATTTTTCTGGCACTTCTTTGGCTACCGCCTGGACGACCTCGAATACCGGAGCAACAGCGATAATAGACGCCAGTGTTGGTCAGCCGGCGCCATCGCTAAGCATTAAGGCCGACTCCGGAGTTATAGGACTGTCGACAGTTACTTTGTCACAGCCGTACAGCAACGCCGGCGGTATGAGTTTCATCATACAAGTTTCAGTCAGTAATCCGGGCAGAGCGGGCACAAATTCCGATGGCATAAGAGTTATGATATATGACCAGGGACGCGGTACTACGTATGCAGGCATTACAATCCGAAGATCCGGCCTGGATTCGAACAATGTAGACATCAGCTATGATGTCTATCCCGGAGGCTTCCCCTACCAGGTTGTTACAGAAACGAACATTGCCCCATCATCCGGTTTTTATGTGTTCAAATTTACTATCTATCCGGACCTTACGGCCGAATGGTTTCTTGATGGAACACAAAAACTTGCCACCCTGACTGGCGTTCAGCTGCTTGACGCAGATTTGCAGCTAATATTGGATGTACGCGGACTTGACGCGGCGGCTCACTTTGATAATGCCGTTATTTCCCGGTAGAGTAAGATTTATTTGATTTGAGCAAGCCCCGCTGCCTGCTGTAAGGCGGGGAGGAGCATTATTCTTGTGCGTGGCAGATTCCTTCATCAGCCACCCACGAACATTCGACCTGCTATTTCACACCCTTAAACCCCGCCCGAATATCTTTGACCATGCCGGCGCGGTCTTTCTTGACTCGCCGGATATAGGCCGGGGGGGCTGCGGTCTTGGGGTCATGTTTGGCACTCCAGCAGATTAACTCAAGAAACATCGGCACCAAATCCAGCGACTTTTTAGTAGGGGAATAAATATAACTGCGGCGGTTGTCCGGGTCTCTGGCTTTGCTGATAAGGCCGTCTTTTTCAAGATTGGCCAGACGGTCGGCCAATATATTGGTGGCGATACATTCGCCCGCTCCCGCAAACTCTTTGTAAGTCCTTTTGTCAAACAGGATTAAATCCCGCAATATAATAAGCGACCATTTATCACCGAATATGTCCAACGCATAGGTAAAAGGGCAGCCGCTGTGCTTTTTATATTTCATAAAAAAATATCCAAAAAATCACTTGCCAAAAACAAGTTAATAAAATATACTGTCAATACTTGCAAAAAGCAAGTGATATTAACTTAGTCAGAACAGGAGAAATTGCAATGGACAATCGAGTTGTCTGGTTTGAAATTCCGGTAACAGATTTAGACAGAGCCACAAAATTCTACTCAGCAGTTTTTGAGGTCGAAATGAGCGTCATGGAACACGATGGCACCAAAATGGCCATGTTTCCTTTTGAGCAGGGTGTAGCTTCGGGCGGATTGATTAAGGCAGAAGGGTACAAGCCCGCCGACACCGGAACCCGTATTTATCTAAATGGGGGAGAAGATTTGAGCGCTCCTTTGAGTAAAATTGAATCATCCGGCGGTACTGTTGTAAAGCCGAAATATTCACTCGGCCCGAATGGTTTTGCCGCTGAATTTAAGGATACCGAAGGCAACATAGTTTGTCTTCACAGCCGAAAATAATGCCTTTTGATGAAAAGCTGATGTCGCGAGTCGACAAACTGCTTAAAAAGAAACGCGGTGTCGCCAAACTGAAAATGTTCGGCGGCATCTGCTATCTTCTGCATGGCAACATGTGCTGCGGCATCGAAAAGGAACGGCTGATGATACGTGTCGGTCCCGAAGAATACGACCGGCTGATGTCGCACAAACATGTTACCGAGATGGACCTGACCGGCAAACCGCTGGGCGGGCTGATTTTTGTCTATCCGCCGGCCTTTAAGACAGATCAAAAATTAATGGAGTGGATAGAAGTTGGGCTTAGCTATGCCAGGACTTTTCCTAAGAAAGTGAGTAAGAAGGCGAAGAAGATAGCATAGTTAATACATAGAATAGGATAAATTATATGAGCAAAATTTCTGAATCTCACAAAATAACTTTCCCCAACGAATCAAAAGAATATCGCAGCAAGCGCTTAGAGTTACTTGAAGTTGAAGCAGAGCTGCGGCAGAAATTAGAAGAGGTAGCATCGCTGCGCCGCGAACTTCTTCCCGGCGGAGAAATAAAAGAAGATTACATATTCGATGAGTTAAAAGATGGACGGGTGGAGCAGGTCAGGATGTCTGATTTGTTCGAGACCGGCAAAAACTCTCTTTTCGTCTATGGATTCATGTTCGGTCCCGATGCCAAAAACCCCTGCCCGATGTGCACAGTATTATTGGATAGCTTAAACGGCTCGGCGTCGTACTTTCAGCAACGTGCGAATCTGGTTGTAGTAGCCCGCGCTCCGATTGAAAAAGTTCAGAGCTTTGCTGACTCCAGAGGCTGGAACAACTTGAGAATGCTGTCATCGCAGGGTAACTCGTTCAATCCGGATTATCAATCTGAAGCCGAAAATGGCGCCCAGATGCCCATGGCAAATGTGTTTACCAAAACAAATGGCAAAGTTCATCATTTTTGGGCTCCGGAGGTTTTCTATGTGCCGATTGAAAGCGACCCTCGTCATATGGATTTAATTTTTCCGCTCTGGAACCTGCTGGATTTTACACCGGAGGGAAGAGGCTCTGACTGGATGCCGAAAGTGTTTTGATATTCGCCGTTAATTCAGGAAAACAGCGGGAAATAAACAGTTTGACTCGATAAGATACTTTCATAAATTTGCTTAATCTAACTCGTAACTTAATCAGGAGGGATTAATGAGAGCAAAACTTTTTATCACCATTAGCCTGGCCTT
>JADFLZ010000146.1 GCA_022564135.1 Candidatus Zixiibacteriota bacterium | reverse complement strand
TCCGGTAGAAAGTTTTACTTCTTCGACAACTTCAGCAAGTAAGCTCAGGTCGGATGATACCAGAACTTTGGCAGAGTCAATTCCTATCTGGTTGACTAGGGCTTCGGAAGCAGTTGCTGAAACGGTTTCGCTCTGTATCTCTTTGACTTTTTCCATTACTTTCGCGAAAAAAGTCATCGCACCGACAGTTATCCCAGTGGTAATCATAAATGATAAGGCCAGCATGCCTATTGCCCGAGCATTTCCTCGCCATTGCGGCTTTAAATTAGAGACCAGCGAATATTGCAAAGCAGCAATGCGTTCACTCAAGGGAGGGTGAGTGGACATCCATTTACCAATTGTCATTGTTCCTGTGTTCAATGATTCACGTTGGCAGACGAATTTTTCAAGGTTGATCTGGGGACCATAAACTGAGCCGGCGGAGAGAATAGCCAGACCTCTGAGCGCAGCCTCGCCTGTTCCGGCCAGGATATAACCGTATCTGTCGCAAGTAAATTCACGCGCTCGGTACAGGGCTGTTCCCAGGAATGGAATCATCAGACCAGGGAGCAGTAGCCAATGAAGTCTCAGGTGGCCTTCCTTAATATGACCCAGCTCATGCCCTATAATCATATTTCGAGCGGTGGTGTTGTCGCCGCAGGCTTCCAACAAGTCAGTATACAATACTATGATATTGGAGCGAAATAGCTTGATAGCCAATGCATTGAGCGCGCCTCCCTGTTGCATCAGATAAGCCTCCGGCACGGGTTCCAAGCCTATCTTCATGGAGAGTTCGTTAACAGTACTGTAAATTTCGGGGAATTGTTCAGAAGAGATTTTGACAGCACTACCCCTGATATGAGCGATAAACGCCAGATGAGTGAGGAAGAAGAAAACACCAAACAAAATTGCGTAGAAAATTCCAATAGCTGAAAGAAACAGTAATATCCACAGCGCAATTGATGTAAGAATCACTAAGGCTAGCCATATTGATTCGGAGCTCCATCTTTTGACCACGACAGACGGGGTTGAGTTCATTTCTGGCTCCTCGCTAATAATATTCTAATGATCGCTGTTAAATACAAGACTCTTCAATAGAAAAGTTCGTATCCAAGAAACAGCACTATTTGATAGTAGAGCCCTTTTTAGACTTTAGCAACCAGTTTTTTGATCCATTCAGTGCTGACCGATTTTGGCCGCGTGATAGGCGAGCCCAGCGCTCTGTTTAAGATCAGCTGTGCCAGCATGCCCAGTGACCTTGAGACAGAAAACAAAACCGTATAATATTCAAATTCTTTTAAGCCAAAATGATAAAGTATCGAACCGGAGCCGGCGTCGACATTGGGCCAGGGGCTTTTGGCTTTGCCGTGTTCTTTTAAAACCTGGGGTACGATTTTGAAAACTCTGGCGATAGTTTTAAATACCGGGTCATTGGGCAGATTGCTCTGGCCGAACTCGTGAAAGGCTACAAAGCGGGGGTCGGAGACTCTCAAAACAGCATGACCGTAACCGGGAATAACTTTGCCGTTGTTTAAGGTATCCCAGGCATGCTGACGGATTTGGTCTTCGGTCGGTGTGCCGCCGAATGTTTCCATCAGTCCCAGCGCCCATTTCAGGCATTCCTGATTAGCCAGTCCGTGCAGAGGGCCAGCCAGTCCGTTTAATCCGGCAGAGACAGAATAGAACGGGTCAGACAGAGCCGAGCCGACCACATGGCAGGCGTTTGCCGAAACATTGCCGCCCTCGTGGTCAGAATGAAGCACCAGATAAAGGCGCATCATTTTGGCTGTCAGTCCTTTTTTGGGAGCGAGTCCCAGCATCTTAGCGTAGTTTGCGGCCCAGTCATTTTTCTTTGACGGCTCAATCAGAGCGCCCTTCTTATATCGAAGGCGGTAAATACCGGCAGCAATGGTATGGATTGTAGCAATTATCTTAATCGAATCATCTAATATAGCTTCCCAATAATCAGCTTTGCTAAGTCCTTCGGAATATTTCTTTGCGAAAACAGATTCATGCTGCATAGCCAGAATGGCCGTATCAAGCATTGTCATGGGATGCGATTTTTTGGGCAGGGCTTTGATAACTTTCCAGATATAGGGAGGGACTTCGCCTGCTGCTCTCAGCTGGTCCTGGAAACCTTTTACTTCCTCCGCCGAGGGCATCGAGCCGGTTACCAGCAGCCAGAAGATTTCTTCGGGAAGTTTATTTTTTAATTTGAGAACCGGCTGGCCGCGAATTATTAAGCCCTTATCCGGATTGACGACAGAGGTATCACAAATTTGACTTTTGATACCGCGCATGCCGCCAAAAGCCTGGGCTATGGATACATCGGATATTTTTTTATCGCCATGCTGTTTTAATATAGCCTGCCGTTCTTCGCGAAGGCCTGGTATTATCGATGCTAATTTTTCTTTGAGTGTCTTTGCCATTTCAAGCCGCCCCTTCAGTTAGCGCTATTTTCGGTCATTAAGAATTCCTTTTCCAATAAACCACAGTACTAATTGTCGGCCTATCATCTATAATATGAAGCTATAAGGACTTTGGGGGGCTGTCAAGCGAGCGGAAAAAAAGTATGAAGAGACTTATTTCAAGAAAATATTTTGCCGGGATTAAGCAAAGCTTCGGGATCGAAGATATCTTTCAGCCATTTCATACTCTCAAGAGTTGGTTTATCAAACTCCAGCCCGAGATAATCTCTTTTTGCCAGACCAATACCGTGTTCGCCGGTCAGACTGCCGCCTAATTCTATCGTTTTCTCAAGAAGTTTTCTTAGTTCAACTTCAATAAGCTCTCTGGTCTGAGGGTCGTCAGAGTCTGCCATAAAATTGACGTGCAAATTGCCGTCGCCGGCGTGGCCAAAAGAATTAATTCGCAGAGAAGAGCCGGAATTCAGTTCGGTGACATATTCTATCAGTTCGGGGAATTTAGAATTGGGCACAACCACGTCTTCAGAGACTCTCATGACGGCTATTTCCCTTACAGCCTTTGAGAGATTCCGGCGGACTTTCCACAGTTTTTCTGCTTTGGCTGCATCCGATTCATGCCGGAAAAAAGAACACTTGTTCTGCTCACAGATGGTCTTAATTAAACTGGCCTGTTTGCCGCCAGTTTCGTGGGGGATTTCTATCAATAGTATGGCCGCAACGTCATCAAGGCCTTCGGTTTTTTCGTACTGGTTTGAGCATTTGGCGGCGTCACCATCTAAGAACTCTAAAATCGTAGGAATCATTCCCGAAGCTGTAATATCGCTGACTGTCTGCGCCGCCTGTTTGGGGCTGTCAAAAGCCACCAAAAATGTATCGCCTGTTTCGAAATTATCAATCAGTCTTAAACTGATTTCTGTAATGATTAACAGCGTGCCTTCTGAGGCGATCAGGATATCCGAGAGGGCGAAGCCGTGATTGCTATTATAGCAGCCAGTATTTAAAATTTCAGCAGCAGCTGTAACGCCTCTTATGCCCAGGACGTAGTCTTTGGTGACGCCGAATCTTTTGCAGCGCAGTCCGCCGGCGCCTTCGGCGACATTGCCGCCCAGGGTTGACTCCAGATAGCTGGCCGGGTCGGGCGGGTAGGCCAGACCGAATTCAGCTGCTTTCTGCTGTAAATCTCCCGTTATCACACCGGGGCCGACAATTGCAACTTTTTCTGATTTGTCTATTTCCAGATGCGTCATGCGTTCGGTTGAAAGAACTATAGAGCCTCGCTCAGGGACGCAGCCGCCCGAAAGTCCGGTACCGGCGCCGCGGGGAACAATTGCAAGCTTATGCTCAATGGCGTATCTGACAACCTTGACGACATCTTCTTCGCATGCGGCCATTACCAGAGCCTCAGACTCGCCTGAGATTTCGGTAGCGTCTTTTAAGTATTCCGGCCGGTTCTCGAAACTGGTAAAAAGCGCGTCCCGGTTTTTTAACGAGGCGGCCAGATCTGCAAATGAAGATTTGCTCATACCGACATAAAGTAAGAATCTATTATCTTTAGAGCAACTATCTAAAATCAGTCTTTAGTTTTGCTTTTTGATGAAGAACTATCTGAAGACTTTTTTGAAGATGTGGAAGAGGACGCAGAGGAAGAAGAGGAAGCGCTTTCTTTAGCCGTTTTCTTGGAATCAGATTTTGCTTCGTTTTTTTCAGTTGGTCTCTTTTCGCCGGCTCTTTTGTAATCTGTTATATAGAAACCGCTGCCTTTAAATATCAGACCGACACCGCCGCTTATTATGCGCTCAACTTGCCCCTGGCATTCGGGACAAATCTTGACCGGCTCTGCTAAAATTGACTGAAATTCTTCAAACTCATGCTGGCATTTTCGGCATTTATATTCGTAGGTTGGCATATTTCTTTATCTTTCTGGCTAATTAATATTTTGAAAAGTTATTGCAGTTGTTCGAGGCCGTCTTTTAGTCGTTTCAGCCCTTTTTGCAGGTCCGTTTGGCAGATTGAAAAATTTAATCTGATAAATCCGGGGGCGCCAAACGATTCACCCGGCACTACCGCTAAGCCGTGTTTTCTTAATAAGTACGAGGCGATATCTTGTGATGTTTCTACTTTATGGCCATCATAGGTTTTCCCAATAAACTTTTTGACTGACGGAAACAGATAAAAGGCTCCGCCCGCAACGAGACAGTCTAAACCATTGATTGAATTTAGAAGTTCCACCGCCGTGTCGCGCTTTGAAATCAGATCAGGCAGAAGTTTTTTGACAAAATCCGGATCTTGCTGCATGGCGGCCAGGGCTGCTTTTTGTGAAATAGAGCAGACATTGGTGGTTGTATTCGATTGAATAATACCGGCAGCTTCGATAATTTCCAGCGGTCCCGCCGCAAAACCAACTCTCCAGCCGGTCATGGCGAATGCTTTTGAAAAACCGCCGGCTATCAGAAAATTATTTTTTAGCTCGGGGAAAAGTTTAAGCATCGAATACTCTTCAGCGGGCGGGAAGACCAGCCCCGAATAAATTTCATCTAAGAGAAGCAGGATATTATTCTCTTTGACAACTTCGGCAATACCGGTCAGCGTTTCTTTTGTGTATACCGCGCCGGTCGGATTATGGGGCGAATTTATTAAGAGAACCTTTGTTTTGTCAGTGATCAGATTTTTCAAGAGTTCGGCTTTTATTTGAAAGCCACCAGCAAGAGACGTTTCAAGCAGCCGCGGAGTTGCGCCAAGCAGCTCCACCTGCCTCAAATGCGAGGGGAAATAGGGAGAGGGAATAATTACTTCATCGCCGCGGTTTAACACTGCCGCCAGCAGATTAAACGAGGCCTGTTTGCTGCCATTGGAAATAATGACCTGCTCCATGGCGAAGTTCTGACCAGTTTCTGCGCTCAGGCTCTGGGCTATGGCCTGACGAAGTTCGGCGATGCCGTCGCTGACGGTGTATCTGGTAAAATTATCGTCAATCGCTTTGATGCCCGCCCGCTTGGCGGATTCGGGCGAATTTATATCCAGTTCACCTACTGCGAAAGATATTATGTCGGCGCCGCCGGCTTTTAAGCGGGCTACCTCGGCGTAAAGCGACATAGTGCCCGATGGTTTGGGAGATTTGGTCATTTTATCAATCATTAATCATTAAAACATTCAATTATTTAATGTCCGGTCTGTTTTCCCAAAAAAAACAAATTCAAAAAACAAATGTCCAGCAGCTGCAAAATAGCAGCTAAGCTGGACGAATGTTGTTTGTAAAACAAAATTTTTCTGTTTAGTTCGAATCCGGTCCGGCTGCGACAATTTCCGCCGGAGTTCCTTCCTTAAACTTTTCAAAGTTCTTATTAAACTTTTCGGCAAGATTTTTATATCGTTTATTATAATCATCTTTGTTGGCCCATGATTCTGAAGGGTTCAAAACACTTTTGGGCACGCCATCGGCCGACTGCGGCACCTGGAAATGAAAGACCGGATCGGTAATATACTCGACATTTAAGAGCTCACCTTCGAGCGCCAGATTCAAAAGTGTTCTGGTATGCTGAATGGACATTCTTTTACCGACCCCAAACGGTCCGCCGGTCCAGCCGGTATTAACCAGCCAGCAGTTAACATCCTGCTTGGCAATTAA
>JADFLZ010000145.1 GCA_022564135.1 Candidatus Zixiibacteriota bacterium | reverse complement strand
AAGTCAAACACTGCACTATGTGCGAAATTGATGAAATGGTGGTGGAAGTCTCCAAAAAACACTTCCCCAAACTTACCAAAGGTCTAGCTGACAAACGTGCAAATTTGAAGTTTCAAGACGGCAAGAAATTCATCGAAGAATCAGATCAAAAGTTTGACATTGTTCTCTTAGACCTGTCAGACCCCATTGGTCCGGCAGCCGACCTCTTTCAAAAAACATTCCACCAGACAGTCTTTGACAGACTCAACGACGACGGCATAATGGTCGCGCAGACCGAATCACCATTTTTTAATCAGCAAACCATAAAATTAATGTACGAAAACTTAAAAGATGTCTTCCCTATTGTAAAAATGTATACCTGCTTTATGCCCATCTATCCATCGACCTTGTGGTCATTTGCTTTTTGCAGTAAAAAATATGACCCGATAAATGATTTTGATAAAGACCGCTTAGCCAAAAGCTCACACAAAACGCAATATTACAATCATGATATTCATCTCGGTTCATTCCTGCTGCCCCAGTTCGCCAAAGAACTGGTAGAATAGCCAACTGCCTCGACTTAGTAATTCCCGCTTTAGTCCCGTGTACTCACGGGGCGTAGGCGAGAACCAATCTCTATTTTAAGCTCTTTGTTAACCACCCTTCGACTACGCTCAGGACAAGTGCAAGCTCAGGGTGACGTCCGTCATGGATTGTCATTCCTTGTTGATTTTTTTTCCCATACCTTAATGATTCTGTCAAATTTTGTGGGTGGCAGACGCCCTCGTCTGCCCCAACGTCCGACTCATCAACCCTTCGACCCTTCGGCTACGCTCAGGACAAGTGCAAGCTCAGGGTGACGTCCGTCATGGATTGTCATTCCTAGTTGATTTTTTTTCCATACCTTAGCGATTCTGTCATTCCCGCTTTAGTCCCGTGTATTCACGGGGAGTGCCGTTGTCGGGAATCCATCTTTCTTTTGCGTGTGGCACTGCACATGCGCAAAATGCACAAAAAAAAGCCCGGCCAAATGGCCGGGCTTTCTATTAGAAAATAGACTGAAAGTCTCTATTATAGCATTTCATAGGTGGCGCTGATCTGGAAATTCATATCCTGATTTCCGCCAGAAATGAAGTTGAATCCTTCTAGGAACAACTGCGGGTCGGCATAGGTGTCGACGTGGAAATTACCCCAGTGAAAACCAAAGCCGAGAAAGGTGTCATTTTCGGGATAGTTGACTTTGAATTCGCTGGTCGGAAAGTCGGCAGTGCCCCTGATCCAAAAAGAAGTGGCGCCAAACCTAACATCCATCCAGCTGAATACTTCGGCATCTAAACCAAGTTTGAAGAACGGAATAGTCGTTTCCTTAAAAGTTGTTTCAGTGGTACTATTAGCTGTCACATCTTCATCTTCAAACTTCACCTTGGCGTACATAAGACCGACATCCAGGACTGCTTCAACGTTATTGGATGGAGTGTATATCTGTCCAATGCCAATCTCAAACGCAGTACCGGTAAAAGTTGTCTTATTATTGATAGACCCTGTGATGAGATCCAAGGAATCCACACCTCGCTTGCTAAATGCAAGCCCGGCGTGAGGAACATAACTGTAGTTAGGACCTGAATCCCAGAACAAACGACCCTCAACCGAAAAATCATAAAAGCCATCAGGCTGAGTTTCATCAATAACATTTCCTGCACCATCTAACCTCTCATCAGTCCAGCTCCCGGTAGCTACCATAACTGCAAAGTCCCAGCTGGCATCATCTGCAGTAAGACCTAAGGTAAGCTGATAGTAACCAAATGATTCCTTTATCCCAGCTTCCTGACTGCTGTGATTCAAGTTTAATCTGAGACCAAAATTATTGCTACCGAGCCTACGGCCATAAAAAAGGTTGATTCTTCGGTTATCAAGCAATCCAAAGTCGGTAAACGAAACCAATGCTCCGCCCAAGAGGTCATCCGGCTGTAAAAGTGACTGGTTATCAAAATAAGTAGCGAGAACATAAGGATTATCATCCCCAAGTTTCCAGTGAATACCAAACTGGGTGACATCACCTGTGGCTATTTCACCAACAGCCAAACCGGGATAGTCATTAATACGTGACGGGAATTGCCAGATATTGGCGTCGTCCACCAGGATTGTATTATTATTACCCATGGTCAATACCCGGGTGCGGCTTGCAAAAGCCGACATAGCTAACATTAGACTTAAAATCAAAGTTATAAATATCAATTTCTTCATTTCTTTACTTTCCTCTCAAAAAGTTAGTTAACGGAAATACCGGCCTAATTCATATTTTGGCCAGCGACTGTGACGTAATCAGTTTAAGATTAATCACAAGTAATGGTTTGGGTCATAGGCCTTCCTCCTTTTCACAATTCAAACGAATCTGTACTTCATAAATCTATTGCGTCATTTGACTCTCTTAGAAAACTTACCACAGATGTAATACCAAAAAGCACAACAATACGTCTCCAAAACTCGCCAA
The DNA here is from genome assembly GCA_022564135.1 of Candidatus Zixiibacteriota bacterium. Classification (GTDB taxonomy): domain Bacteria; phylum Zixibacteria; class MSB-5A5; order GN15; family FEB-12; genus JACZWU01. Next base: position 3,590 of record JADFLZ010000145.1, on the reverse strand, counting down.
TGTTAACATTGGTCCGGTTTTTTTACAACAAAAACATCGTTGTTTTTTTACCCAATTGTCAACTTGAAAATCCCCTGAATCCCTTCTTAGTTTCTGCCAAAAAATTGCTGCAGCCAGACAACCACTCTATTTTCGCTTCTTACTCGCCTCCCAAAGACTATTGAGCTCATCGGGGGAAAGATTATAGAGCTTTTTTTTCTGTTTGTCCACTTCTTTTTCCATTTTTTCAAACCTCAGCTGAAACTTGTTAAGCGACTGCCTGAGAGCGAGTTCGGGGTTTATGTCAGCTTTTCTGGCCAGTGAAGCCACCGCAAAAAGCAGGTCTCCAATCTCTTCAGCGAGCTTTTCAGGAGGATTTTCGCCCAATTCTGCCCGAACTTCAGAAATCTCTTCATCTATCTTTTCCAGCACATTTTCGGCTTTTTCCCAGTCAAAGCCCATCCCAGCAGCCTTTTCCCCTATCCGGAAAGCCCTCAGCAGAGCCGGCATTTCTTTGGGAAGCCCGGAAAGGCTCGATTTTTTAGTCTTTTCTTTATCTCCTTTTTTAATTTGCTCCCACTGATTACGAACCTCGTGCGGCTCTAAGTCTTTCTCTTCTTTGAAGATATGGGGATGACGCCGGATCAGTTTTTCGACTATGACAGTGATAGAATCATCGATTTCGAAATGACCGTTATCTGAGGCAATTTGAGCATGAAAAATGGCCTGGCAGAGAAAATCCCCTAATTCTTCTTTAATTCGCTCGGTATCTTCAGATTCGATAGCCTCGGCCAGTTCATAGGTTTCTTCGATTAGATAGGGTAAAAGGCTGAGATGAGTCTGCTGCCTGTCCCAGGAACAGCCTTTTTCTGAGCGTAAATAGGCCATGGTCAGTTTCAGCCGCTCAAATGGAGGCGTTTTGGGGTCGAGTATTTTTGCTTTTGTATCTTTCATAATTGTCGATAATATCTGTAAAGTTTAACTAAAATGCGAGCAGCTTGACAAGAAAGAAGAGCATTCCTATACTTGATTTCTTTTAAGGTCCGCCTGGGGCGGATTTTTTCTGTTATGCTAAGTGATTTGATATTAAAATAATAAGATCAATAATGAAAGATAATAACGACTCAAAAAAGACTACCAAAGCCTACTCTCCGGCTGAGATAGAAGAACGCCTTTACAATAACTGGCTTGAAAAAGGTTATTTTCACGGCGATGAAAATTCTGATAAAGAACCTTATTCAATAGTCATCCCGCCGCCGAATGTCACCGACGTTCTCCATCTGGGTCATGCCTTAAACGGCACCATTCAGGATATTCTGATTCGTCGCAAGCGCATGCAGGGCTTTGAAACCACCTGGATTCCCGGAGCCGACCATGCCGGAATTGCCACTCAGGTCATAGTTGAGAAAAAATTAGTTACCGAAGGCACTACCCGCCGGGAAATGGGACGAGAAAAATTTATAGAGCGAACCTCCAATTGGGCTAACAGCAACAAAGAGAAAATCTTAAACCAGCTCAAAAAATTGGGCTTCAGCTGCGACTGGGACAGAACCAGATTTACTCTGGATGACAAACTTTCCAAAGCCGTAGCAGATGTTTTTAAGGCGCTATATGAAAAAGGACTGGTTTACCGCGGCAACAGAATTGTCAACTGGTGCCCCTGCTGCCAGACATCGTTATCCGATGACGAGGTCGAACATAAAGATAAAGACGGCAAACTGTGGTATATCAAATATAAGCTGCGCGGCTCTGATGAGTACCTGACCATTGCCACCACCCGTCCCGAAACAATGTTAGGTGATACTGCTCTGGCCGTTTCGCCCAAAGACGAAAGGTATGCCAAGTATGTCGGCAAGTCCGTCATACTTCCTATTCTCGAAAGGGAGATTCCGATAGTCGCTGACAGCTACGTTGATAAAGATTTTGGCACCGGTGTTATCAAAGTAACCCCGGCGCATGACCCCAACGATTTTGAAATCGGCAAAAGACATGATCTGGAAGAAATAAATATTCTCAACACCGACGGCTCACTTAACGAAAACGCCGGCAAGTTCAAAGGTCTCGACCGCTTTGAGGCGCGGGACCAACTCGTCGAAGAACTGACCAAAAAAGGTCATCTTGAGAAAATCGAAGATCATGCTCTTTCGGTCGGCACCTGTTACCGCTGCCATAAAATTGTCGAGCCGTATCTTTCCGAACAGTGGTTCGTGAAAATGCGGGAACTGGCTGAGCCGGCTACCGAGGCTGTTAAATCCGGCAAAATTCGCTTTCATCCTGATTACTGGTCAAAAACTTATTTACACTGGATGGAAAATATCCGCGACTGGTGTATTTCCCGTCAGCTCTGGTGGGGACATCGTATTCCGGTCTGGTATGCCGAGGACGGCACTATCTTTATCTCAGTCGACAGACCGACCAAAGACGAATGCAAAGGCTACGACCCGAAAACTTTAGTGCAGGACGAAGACGTGCTGGACACCTGGTTTTCATCCTGGCTCTGGCCTTTTTCTACTTTGAACTGGCCGGAAAAATCCAAAGAACTAAAGAAATTTTACCCGACCCGCGTTCTTTGCACTGCCTCGGAGATTATCTTTTTGTGGGTGGCAAGGATGGTCATGTCCGGCTACGAATTTATGGGAGAGGCGCCGTTTAGCGATGTCTACATTCACGGCACAGTCCGCGATTCACACGGCGTCAAAATGTCGAAGTCACTCGGCAATGGCATTGACCCGCTGGAGATGATTGCCAAATACGGTTCCGATGCTACCCGTATTTCGCTGATACTGGCCACGCCCGACGGACAGGACCCCTGGATTGGAAAAACCACTTTTGAATCGGGCCGGAATTTTGTCAATAAACTGCATCAGGTCTCCCGCTTTGTAATGATGCGCTCCGAAGGCAGAAAGGTAAACCTTGATTCTATCAATGACGAAGATTTAGTTATTTTCGATAAGTGGATTCTGTCACGCCTGGAAAAAACAATCCGGGAGGTTGACAAAGCCTTTGACGAATTCAGATTATCGGCCGCCTCGAAACATTTGTATAACTTTGTCTGGAACGACTACTGCTCCTGGTATATCGAGCTGATAAAACCGGACTCCCCGGGCGAAGAAATTCGCGAAGGCTCTATAAGCGTGGCGGTCTACGTGCTTGATAAAATCCTCAAACTGCTGCATCCATTTATTCCCTTTGTGACCGAGAAAACATATCTGGAACTTGTTGGCGATGAAATCGGCGGCGAATCGACCATCACCTTTGGTCCCTGGCCGACCAGCGATGGTCACCATATTGACGACAAACTCGAAAGCAGCCTGGAGCAGATTCAGGCGGTAGTCACGGCCGTGCGCTCCATGCGCTCTGAGCTTAACGTTCATCCGGGCAAGACTTCTGACCTTTATGTTAAAGTCGATGACCAGTGGCTGGCTAAAATGTTAGAGCAGCATATTGATTATTTTCGTTCTCTGGCCAAAGTCAAAGAACTTCACGTCGGTACTGATATAAAAAAACCGCCGCTTTCGGCATCGGCTGTTATTTCAGGCGCCGAGATATTTTTGCCGCTGGAAGGCTTGATAGACGTTGAAGTTGAAAAGAAACGACTTGAAAAAGAGCTG
>JADFLZ010000144.1 GCA_022564135.1 Candidatus Zixiibacteriota bacterium | reverse complement strand
GCGGTACAGCTAATGTAGTGCTGCCGGAGAAGAGAACAAAAATTGCACGAGTGGCAAGGTAGTTCGTATTTTAGCTCCATAATAATGGAGCGGAAAATTTTCAGGGGCTAAAGATGGCACATTTAGGAAATTATTTCATTGTTGCGGCTACCGGCTGCACCATATTATCAATGTTCTTGTATTTCCTGGTCTGGAGAGGGGATGAAGGCAAGCGCTTTATCGCCCGTCTGTTCTATAAATTTGCGACATCTTTTGCTGCTCTGGCAATCATGACTCTAATGTACCTGATAATAACTCACGATTTTACTGTAGCTTATGTTCATTCATATTCTTCGACTGACCTGCCGCTCGGTTATTTGATAGCCACCTTGTGGGGAGGACAGCAGGGGACTTTCCTGCTCTGGCTGTTTTATACTTCTTTGATGGGACTGGTGATGATTTACACCGCCAAGAAATTTGAGTCGGGCAATATGATGTTTCTCAATCTCTTTAATTTGTCGCTGCTGGCAATTTTACTTAAAAAATCACCCTTTGAGCTTATGACTGTTTTTCAGATTGAAGGCGCCGGACTAAATCCGTTATTACAGAATTTCTGGATGCAGATACATCCGCCGATTATGTTCATTGGTTTTTCGGCTATAGTTTTTCCTTTCTGCTTTGCCATGACAGCTCTGATAGATAAAAAATATAATGTCTGGGCAGAGTCGGCCCGCAAATGGACGCTGTTTGCCTGGGTGACCTTAGGAACGGCTTTAATTTTAGGCGGCTACTGGGCTTACGAAACTCTGGGCTGGGGAGGTTTCTGGGCCTGGGATCCGGTAGAAAACTCTTCACTTATTCCCTGGATTTTCCTGACAGCTCAGGTGCACTCCCTTTTTATCAAAAGGCAGCGGCGGGGACTTTTGCGCTTCTCGTTATTTGTGGTCTGTTTAAGCTTCTGGTCTGTTTTGTACGGCACTTTTTTAACCAGGTCAGGAGTGCTGGCCGACTTTTCGGTGCATTCTTTCGTAGACCTCGGTATAAATTCATTTTTGGTTGTAGGTCTTTTGACGTTTATAGGCATCGGCACTTTTCTTCTTATCTGGCGCTGGCGGGATATCAAAACCGAGGCATCTTATTCAAGTGTCAATTCCCGCTCTTATCTGGTAACCATAGGCGTCATTATTGTCTTTATGGGTGGAGTTTTAACTCTGCTGGGTACTTCGACTCCGTTACTGACTAGGTTCACCGATAATCCCTCAAACGTCGGTATTGAATATTATTTTGCTACCATGACGCCGATTGCTGTAGCCATATTATTTTTGATAGCACTTTTTCCCTGCTTTAAGTGGAATAAAGGGATGTACCGGAAATGGCTATTGATATCAGGTTCATCTGCCGGGCTTTTAACTGTTCTTGTTTTAGTTATTACCGGTTTTACCAGAGAAATAATCTATCTGCTTCTATTTGGAGCAGCCACCTGGGCTTTTGTCTCAAACTCCACGGTTGTCATCGGCGGGCTGTTAAACAAGAAATTCTCGCCCGGTTACCTGGCCCATGTAGGTCTGTCGATCGCCCTGACAGGCGCTGCTGCTTCGGCAGGTTTTGACAACACTATGAATGTTAAGCTGCCAATGGGTGAGACCGTCTCTGCTATGGGTTACGATATGACATTTACACATATGGTCGAAACCGATAAAGGATTTGACTGCCATGTAGATTTTGTCTCTGACGATGATCATTTTATGGCTGTCTTACCCCACGAGTTCCCCAAAAATTCCCAGGGAGTAATGCGCAAACCTCACGTCAAAAATTACCTGAGCCATGACCTCTATGTAGCTCCGGTGGCTATGGAAAACAGTGAGCAGCGCGATCCGGGCATACTTAATTTCGGGAGCGGAGAATCAAGGTGGCTTGATAAGTATAAGATAACTTTTCTCAAATTTGAGTTTGACGATCCCGAGGCCATTACCCCCAAGGCTGTGGCCTCAGTATTAAGCATCGAATATGGCGGCCAGACCGAGGAGATCAGGCCCAGTCTCGACCTGACCGGTGAAAAGATCATTAGTAACCAGGTCTCTTTTGATAACGGCAGCGCCAGCGTCAAAATAGCCGGCATCAATCCCGAAGATGGCAGCGTGGTGCTCAAGTTCGAGGCAGGCTTTTTGCCGGAGATCCCTAAGCAGACGACTGCCTTGATTATAGACATTTCAGAAAAACCTTTGATTATACTTTTCTGGGTAGGTTCGTTCCTGGTGTTTTTGGCCGGGTCGCTGGCCATGGTTGACCGCAAGAAACTAATGAAAACCGTATCATTATCGTTATTACGGACTGACAAGAAAACTCAACCGGCGCAGGAAACCGCAGCCTAGACTTTCGTTTTAACAGTCATAGTTAGTAGTTATCAGACTTTGGTTACTTAAGAAAAGGCTAAATGCAGCGAATCAAAATGGGTAAAATTTCTGAACTCCCCCCGGGCAGTTCTTTGGAAAAGAGAATCCTGGCCAGACGCGTGGCGGTTTTTAACGTCGATGGCCAATTATTTGGAATTGAGTCGGATTGTAAACATATGAAAGCTTCTCTTAAGAAAGGGAAAGTAGATGGACTGGTAGTCACCTGTCCCTGGCACAGCTGGAAATACAACCTCAAGACAGGCCAGTGCCTGACAGTTGACAAGTTCAAACTCAAGACCTACCAGGTAGAGGTAGAAAACGGCGATATTTTTGTTAAAATTTAAGATTGGTTGAAAGAATGGGAATGTTTGAAGACGTACATAAGCATCTATTAAATGTGACTCCGGAACGTCCGCAAGTTCTAAGAGAGATGGAAAACTATGCTGAGGAGACCGATTTTCCTATTGTCGGCCCTCTGGTCGGAAGATTGCTGTATCAGCTGACAATTTTGACCAAGGCTCGCAAAATACTCGAGCTTGGCTCCGGCTATGGATATTCGGCCTTCTGGTTTTCTATGGCCTCAGGTGGTCGCGGACAGATAACAATGACTGACAATAATATCAAGAATAAGAAGCTGGCCATGGACTTTTTCAAACGAGCCGGGCTGCGCAGCCATTTTGACTATAAAGTCGGTGACAGTCTCAAAATAGCAAAAAGGCTTTCGGGGCCGTTTGATATAATTTTTAACGATGTCAGCAAGAAATATTATCCTGCTACAATTGATCTGGTGGCGCCGCTACTCAAAAAAGGAGGCTTGTTCATAACAGACAACCTGCTGGTGGAAGGCAAAGTATATGCAAAAACTACTGAAAAATCGCCGAAAGCAGTAAAAGAGTTTACGGAGAGTTTATACAAAGACAGCAGATTTTTTACGACCATAATGCCCTTAAGAGACGGCGTAAGTATTGCGGTAAGACTATAGCCATCTGCAAAGTTTTTTTATTTGAAACTTTTTAATTACGGAAATGTTGTTATATTTGTGTAGGTCACATTAAGACGAGGTTCTTTTTTCCCGATAATACTAATGGGGCTTTTGGATCGTTTTTTATTCGAACAATCCGGACTTTACAGCGTAGAAAGAATAGGAAGCGATAGGTCATATTTTTATGGAGTTCACTATAAGCATTTTTTAACGGTCATGGGCTCATTTTTTAGTTGCCATAACAGCTAAGTTATAGCCTGTTAGTAATTCGATATATTACATACTTATAAATTTTCAATTTGAACTTTGAAACTTATTTGAGCGAATAAAATTTGCCATACGGAAAACAGATTTAGGAGGAAGAATGGCACCCAAACGTGCAACATATTTGACTTACGGTAATGATGAGGGCTGTGCAGAAACCAGGAAGTTTTTAGAAGAAGCCGGAGTTGTGCTTAATATTCGTGATTTAGAGAAAGACCCAATGAGCGCCTATGAGCTAATGGGTGTCCTGGGTCATCTGGATGCCAAACATTTTATAAATCCAATGTCCGAGTCTTATGCCAAGCATAACTTAGCTGAAGAAATTCCTTCCAGACAGAAGCTGGTTGAGCTAATAGCCGAGGACTATACTCTTCTGAAACGCCCGATAATCAAGACTATCCGCCTGCTAACCGTGGGTTGTGACAAGGATAAGATATCAGAGATGCTCAGGCTTAACGGCGAGCCGTCTTCCCGCGAATTCAGCGGTAATATCAGAAGACATCAAAATGGCAGCAACAGAAGTTATTCCAAGAGGTCTTCATCGACCCATCGCTGACCTGATTTCTTCGGACCTCTAACTTTCTTTTCCATAAATCCCCAGTTATATTCAAGGGAAATGACTATTCTTATTTAAGGAATGTTATGCCCGTTGAACGTGAAATTTTAGAGACAGATATACTAATTGTTGGAGCCGGACCGGCCGGCCTTGCTTTGGCCTATAAACTGGCAAAATTGGCCGAAGCTGACCCGGATTTTGAATTACCGGAAATTCTCCTGATGGAGAAAGGCCGTCACGTAGGTGCTCACTGCTTATCAGGGGCTGTGATGGACCCTAAAGGCATTGCAGAACTCATTCCCGACTATAAAGAACTTGGGGCACCTATTGAAGCCGCGGTAAGCTCAGACTCGATGTATTTTCTGGGGAAGAAAAGTGCCTTAAAATTCCCAATCACGCCGCCTTCTATTAACAATCACGGAAACTATGTTATTTCGTTAAACAAATTTGCCGGCTGGCTGGGTGAGCAGGTCGAAAAAGCCGGAGTTGATATTTATTGCGGTCTGGCAGGATATGAACTGCTTTTTGAAAATGGTAAAGTCGTGGGTGTGCAAACTGTCGATATGGGTGTCGACAAGGAAGGAAACCAAAAGCCGAATTTTGAGCCGGGCTCTATTATCAAAGCAAAAGTTACTATTTTGTGCGAAGGGGTACATGGCTCGCTTATGCGGCAGGCCTTTGAAAAGATACCTGAGCTGACCAAAGGAAAACTTCCGCAGGCGTATCTGACTGGTGTCAAGGAAGTCTGGGAAGTGCCTGACGGACGTATCAAGGCCGGGGATGTAATTCATACCATCGGTTTTCCTCAAAACTCCAGAGAATACGGCGGCGGCTGGATTTATGGCATGTCTGACAATATGGTTTCTCTGGGGATTGCAATCGGCCTTGATTCTCCTGATCCAAAAAATGACTCGCACCGGAAATTTCAAGCTTATAAGACTCACCCTAAAGTCAGAAAAATTCTTGAAGGCGGCAAGATGCTTCACTATGGAGCCAAAGCGATTCCGGTCCTGGGCTATTTCGCAGTTCCCAAACTTTACCATGAGGGCCTCATGATCTGCGGGGACAGCGCTGGTATGCTCAATCCTGCCCGGTTCAAAGGAATTCACCTGGCCATTAAGTCAGGAATGATGGCTGCTGAGACTCTGGCTGAGTGTTTTAAAGCTTCAGATTTTTCTGCAGAGAAACTTGGCGCCTATCAAGTGAGATTCGAACAAAGCTGGGTGAAAAAAGAACTTTACCGCACCAGGAATTTTCACGCAGGATTTAAAGGCGGACTCTTAAGCGGACTATTTCACGGCGCCATTCAGATAATTACCGGCGGCAGAGGATTATTTAATCGCAGAGAAAACTCTCGTGATCACAAATACATGCTGAAGAAGTCAGACTATAAAAATAGATTCGGAGAAAAGCCGGAAACAGAAAAACTAAAATTTGACAATGAATTTTTGTACGACAAGTTGTCCGATGTTTACAAATCAGGCACCATGCACGAAGAAGAACAGCCCTCGCACCTTGTCATCGCCGACAGCGATATCTGCAACACTCGCTGCACAGAAGAATACGGCAACCCCTGCCAGCATTTCTGCCCGGCCAATGTCTATAACATGGTTGAAGACTCCAGCAACCCGGGCAAGAAGAAACTCGAGCTGACCCCGTCAAACTGCGTCCATTGCAAGACTTGTGATATTGCCGACCCCTATCAGATAATCCGCTGGGTTACTCCTCAAGGGGGCGAAGGTCCGAATTATACCAATCTGTAAGAAAAGATTCTAAAGGAAATCAGGGTTTTCCAATAGTTCTTTTTCAACATTATTAACAACTTCTGATGAACTTATCAAATTTTCGAACCAAATTGCGTATATGTTCTGCTGCTTATAATTAAGAATTGCTGAATATATCGAATCTCTTTTGCTGTTATAATCGGTCAA
>JADFLZ010000143.1 GCA_022564135.1 Candidatus Zixiibacteriota bacterium | reverse complement strand
ATTCTGACCACGCTTTGGAAATTGTCTGAGTGGGGGTTTTGATTGTTACACCCTTTTCACTCAGGCGATAGTGCGTCGGAAAATAATATCTGGCCAGCGAAAGCGAAAATACGATAAAAGTCAAAAGAGCAAAACCGACAGAATCAAACGAGTAGTAAACATAGGTCACTGCAAAAATCACAAACAGCGTCACCGCTACGGATACCAGCGGCCGCTTTTTTAAGGGGTGGCAGCTCCAGTTAAAAGCATCAACAGCCGCCTCCGTATCAACCTCTGACTTTGCAGATATTTTACCTGAATCGTCCATCATTCTTTATCTTTTAGGGGACGGTAGCGTTCTTTTTTGACTGTTTCCATCATCTTCAGCAGTTCTTTGGGCTCAAACAGTTTTTTTTCAATCAAAACCCGCACCAGCGCTTCCTGCGCCAGATTATTGGAAAGAGCCAGCTCTTCGTAGGAGACATCACGCTCTTTACCGTCGATAACCATTTTCAAAGCTACTTTTGAATCATTCATATTATTTGCTCTCTTTTAGTTGCTGACTATATATTTTCAGATAAGTAATATAATCAATCACAAAAATAACGAAACAGGCCGAAAGTCTGCCGGTCGTAAAGTTAATTTTTCGGCTCACCCGGTTCAGCAGTGCTCTGCTCTTCTGAAATCAAAATTGCCCGGCCGTTTTCAATCCTGTAAAGAGGCATGTCTATGTTTTCGCGGGATTCCCCGAATGAAATTCTGCCCGACGCCCCCTGAAAATCGCGCAAATCTGACAAACTTTCTACCAGTCTTTTGCGGTTGTTGCCTGACCTCTTTATGGCCAGCCCCAAAATTTTCAGAGCATCGTAGCCCAAGGCGGCCAGTCTCTCGGGGCGTTTGCCGTAGCGGATATCATAAGCTGCCGAGAATTTCAAATTTGCTTCAGAATTTTCGCTTCCTAAAAACGGTGACGGAAAGACTGCCTTTTTGGTGACGTTATCGCCCAGACGGAAAACCATTTCGTCCCCCCAGCCGTCGGAACCCAGATAGGCCGCGTTCAGATTATAAAATCCAATCTGTGCCACCAGCAGTTTTATCTGGTCGGCATTACCTGGCAGATAAAGACAATCCAGATGCGCCGGGATATCATCGAGATCCAGAGTGTCGCCGCCGGGATTGATATAATAAATCGAATCAGGAAATTCTCCCAGCAGTTCTCTTTTAATGTCGGCAATTTGAGGACCAAAATCTTTATCGCGCGGACGATAGTATTCAACCGCTACAATGGTGCCGCCTAACTTTTCAAATCGCTTTATAAACGAGCGTGACATTTTCAGATGTTCAGCAGCTGTTGAAGTAATTATGGCGGCAGAATCGGCCTGCAGGTAGACTGCGGCGTACTCGGCCATGATGGCGCCTTCGAGTTCTATATTTGGTGACAGTTGAAAAGAAGTTTCAGAAAGTCTGGTCAGTCCGGCCTGAGTAGCCGCCGGAATCAAAAGCGGCAGGTCGCTGCAAATAAGCGAAGCTGCTGCTACCGCAGCCTCTTCCGATGTCAGCGGTCCGATTGCCGCCACATAAGTCTTGTCCGAAGCAATCTCCGCTATCAGACTGGCGGCATCAATAGGCTCAGCTTTAGTATCCATAGCCGTTATTTCGATAACAATTCCGTATTCCGCTCTGATCTGTTCGGCGGCTATGACGGCGCCGTTATAAATTTCGTCGGCATACTTTTGAAGTTCTCCCGAAAACGGCAGCACAATAGCAACCGAAAATTCCCCTCGGCTCCGTTTATAATCCGGGACATCTCTGGTGTTGTCTGACTGATGGCAATGTGAAAGAATCTCTCTGGCGTAGGCAGAATCGTTTTTCTCATAAAGAGCACGGGCGACTGTTTCAGCCAGCAGACAGCGTCTGTCTCCTTCAATCGATTCAAATTCGCCTTCGGCAAATCTGACAGAACTGGCGTGCTTGACCGCTTCGCTGATTGAAGAAATAAGAATCTGGTTAAGCCGCTGGTCCCGGGACGTTCGGTATGACTGAAAATAGTATAGAACTGCCCGGTCAACGTCTCCTTTAAAGTAATAGGCGTTGCCCATATAGAAATAGACGAAAGGAAGTTCCGGGGAGCTTTCAAATTGGGCGGCAAAATATTTGAAACTGCCTATGGCGTCGCTATATTCACCTAGATAATACTTGGCTTTGGCCCGATGAAAAACGTAGAGGTCTAAGTAATCTGAATTAGCAAAACGACCAGAGAGTTGTTCAAAAATTTTGGACGCCCCGAAAAAGTCGCCTTGTTTCATCATCCTTTTGCCGTCGGCATACAAAGCACGTGCTTCGGGCGTATCGCCTGTATTTTCGGCATAGATAGAGGTAGCTGCCGCCAAAATCAAAAGACCGACGACTATACGCATTCTTAGCGAGAGCATCAGAGTGAATATTTTCCGAAATCTTCGGGATTAATATTTTTTAGCCGTTCCCGTAAGGACTCCGGGTCGGTCGGCAGACTTGATGTTTCTGACTTATCCTGAGCAGCGGCCTTGAATAATTCTTTGCTGACAAAAATTTTGGCGCCTGTCCGCAGCGCCAGGGCGATTGAATCCGACGGCCGGGCGTCTATTTCAAATTCCTTACCGTTGCAGGTAATAAGCAGTTTGGCATAAAATGTTTCTTCTTTTAACTCAGTAATCTCTACCCGTGCCAGTTTACCATCAAGTATCGTTATGATTTCTTTTAAGAGGTCATGAGTCATCGGGCGCTTTGATTCGACTCCGGAAAGAACCATGGCAATACCCATGGCTTCGGCCTGCCCGATCCAGATTGGCAGAACTTTTTCCATCCCTATCGGTGACAGTATAACCACCGGCGACTTGGTGGTCATATCCAGCGCCAGGCCTTCGACTGTTGCTTCAACTAGTTCCATAGATCAAGTCTTCTTTACTACCCAGAGTTTTAAGTCTGCTTTGACATCCCTGGCAACCTTAACTGACAAGGTGTATACACCCAGCGCTTTGATCGGGTTCTCCAGTTCAATCATTCTTTTGTCCACGGTTATGCCTTCTTTGGCCAGAAGTTCAGCTATATCACTATTAGTAACAGAACCGAATACTTTATCTTCTTCACCAACTAAAACTTCGGTGGTCAAAGAAATCTTCTCAATTCTGTCTTTGACAACTTCTGCTTCTTTGCGAAGTTTCCTTTGCCGCTGTTCAGACTGTTTTCTTACTTCTTCAATGGCGTTCATACTTGCTTTGGTGGCAGGTATGGCCATATTTTTTGGAAACAGAAAATTGCGGCCGTAACCGTTTTTAACTTCGACTAATTCTCCGGCGTTTCCCAGATCCGGAACATCCTGACGTAAAATTACTTTCATTTTTATACCTTCCGATAAATTAAATAAATTCTATTTAGAGCCTATTGGCAACGGATATTTCCGCCTCCAGTCAAAAAAGCTGTCTACAAAACCTAATAGCGCCAAAAAGGCCAGTCCATATATATGAGACAGGAAAAGCATCAGATAAGCTACCAGCTTAAGATAAATGCTAAGCTGGCTTTTCTGCATCAGAAAACCGAGCAGTGATATCCCTGTAAATGAATAAAGCAGAGTCAAAATCAAAAGCAGGTTATCAGCAATAATTGTCATGGAATCATTACCAAAAAGACGCAGCAAAACAGCTGATAAAACCAGCGGCGTAAAAGAAAAAGGTAACTTCCAGGTACTAAAATGCGGCAGCTTGAAATTTTTATTACCTCTGATAAATTGCCATCTGGCAAAAAGCCAGAAGCCAAGTGCAAACTGTATAATAATTGACATGACGGTCAAAGCAGGCAGAACTCTCAAGAAAAAAGTTAGAAAATTTTTAACCTGCTCGGCATTCTCGGCCGAGTAAGCAGTGGCAGACAGGACAGTTTCTGTTTCCAGAATCAATTGAGCAATCTCCTCAGAGGAAGTCAGCGCCTGCCACATCGGGATCATCTGCAATGAGCCGAATAATACCAGAGCTGTAACCGAGGCCAAAAATATTCTGGGAATCGAGTGATTATACAGCGCCAGTCTGCCGCAGAGAACCGATGGCGCTAAAACCGCCGACCAGCCGGCCACCACAACCCAGATCATATCAGATTTTGTAAACAGTAAGCTCATAATAATTGCAGGAGCCACTACCAGCGAAAGCTGCAGATTTTTCCGGTAGTAAATTATGGTGCTGATGCTGCCAAACAGAAAGACTACTACTACAAAATTTACGGTTCCTAAAAGAAGTTCAAACGGCACCCCAAGTTCAAACGGCCGCTTTGAATAAGCAATAAAGCCGTGCAGAAAAGAGGCAATCAAAACTGACAGCAGCAATTGCACCGGTAGAGCCGGCTTTGGTCTGCCTTCCACCACGCTTGAAGCAGATGACCTGCTTAATTGTTCAACGATATGACTCACTCGCAAAGGCCATAATTGCCATAACGCGGGCACGTTTGACAGCCCGGGTCAAATTACGCTGATGAATAGCACAGTTGCCTGATATACGCCGGGCCAGAATCTTGCCGCGCTCATTGGTAAATCGGCGCAGCATCTTTTCGTCTTTATAATCCAAGTAATAGATTTTGTTCTCACAAAACCTGCATATTTTACGTCTTCTCATCATTGCCATTTATTTAATCCTCACTAACTATTTCAAAATTCTCTTTACAGTTCTTCATCTTCCGGCTTCTCATCGGCAGGCTTTTTCTCTTCGGCCTCAGCTTCGTCTGTTGCAGGCACAATCTTGATCTCTGCAGTTTCGCTGCCGCTGTCTGCTGTCTCTGTATCTGTTGCAGGTACAATTTTGATTTCTGCGGTCTCGCTGCCGCTGTCTGCTGTCTCTGTATCTGTTGCAGGTACAATTTTGATTTCTGCAGTTTCGCTGCCGCTGTCGACGGTTTCTGCAGCTGCTGCAGGTACAATTTTGATTTCTGCTGTTTCGCTGCCGCTGTCTGCTTTAGCTGTGCTGGCAGCTGTAGAAACAGGTTTGTTCTTTTTAAATTGTCTGGGCGCTCTGTAATCTTCTTTCTTGTCGCCATAAACTCTTTCAGGGTCAGCTTCAAAACGAATGGTAAGATGCCGCATATACTCTTCGCCAAGTTTCATATGCCGGTCGAGAAGCGGCAGAACCGACTTATCTGATTCATGCAGAAAAGTTGCGTAATATCCCTGATGCAGTTTATTAATCGGATAGGCCAGGCGGCGGGTACCCATTCTGTCTTCGTGCACAATTTTTCCGCCGTTGGCTAAAATCAAATCTGAGATAGCTTTGACTTTCTCCTCAATTACGGCGTCATCTGATTGGGGATTTACAATGAACGTTGTTTCGTAGAGAATCAATTTTTACCTCCCTTTGGACGTTTTGGTCTCTCAACGGCTTGAGGCTTTAGTCCTCAAGCAGGGTTATAGTTATATTTCGTCATGGCCATTTCCAGTTCATGGCCGAGGGCAAATATAACGGCTTCTGCGGCAACTCCAAGCATTTTATTTAGCTCCGGAAGCTCTTTTGAACCGAACTGACCCAGTACAAAATCGATTTCGCCGATATCGTCAGGAATCGGACCAATGCCTAATCGTAGCCGGGGGAAATCTTCGGTCTCAAGCTCTGCGATTATCGATTCCAGCCCGTTATGCCCTCCTGCTGAGCCTCCGGAGCGAAACCGGATTGAACCAATTGGCAGGTTGAAATCGTCGACGATTATCAGCAGATTTTCCGGCTTTAGCTGGCAGCTATCCAATATCTCCCCCACAGCATAGCCGGAGCCGTTCATCATGGTAGCTGGCTTAACCAGATAGACCGGACTATCTCGATAGTCTGTTTTATGAATCAGAGAATATTGCAATTCTGACAGCTCTGAAGAGCGAAATTCCTGGCTGAGCAGGTCAATAACAGCAAACCCGACATTATGCCGGCTGCCTTGATATTTCTCCCCGATATTTCCTAAGCCGATAATAGCCTTTATCATTGCGGGAGTATTAATCCGCAATTTTTGACTGCCAAATCAAGAAAAAGAATAGAAGTTAAATTTTGAATTTGAAGTAGAGCTTAGCGTTTCGTAGAAGCAAAATCTGACATATCGTTTAAGATATATTTCTGAGGATTTAAAAGTTTGCCGTTGC
>JADFLZ010000142.1 GCA_022564135.1 Candidatus Zixiibacteriota bacterium | reverse complement strand
GCCTGTACCGGATCAATTTTTGCAGCACGTGCCGCCGGCAGATAACCTGCTATCAGACTGACTGACAAACCGAGTGCAATTGAGGCTCCTGCCAGCCAGAGCGGAAGTGAAAATAGTTCAATCGGGTCGGCTCCCTGCTCTACCATATATGCTTGAACAGCTATTGAAATAACTCGACTCACAATCCAGCCCAATAGTAAGCCCAGCAAGGAACCAATTGTTCCGATCATGGCTGACTCAATCAGAAAGAGAAACTTGATTTCTGATTCATCGGCGCCGAGAGACTTCATAATACCAATTTCACGACGACGCTCTGTTATGGACATCAGCATTGTATTTACAATGCCGAGCGACGAAACGAATAAGGCAATTAACCCAAGAACAGAAAGACCCATATTGAAATAGGTGAAAACCAATTGGATTTCTTCAAATTCCTCTGCATAAGAAAATGACCTGAACCCCAATGCTTTAATCGAGTCACGAATCGGACCGTGGGGGACACCGGGTTCAATGTTCAGGGTGACCTTTGAATAATCTGAGGTTATTCGGGAAGCAGAGGATTGGAACAGGGAGCCACTTGAGATTCCGGCCATTATGCTGGTGATGTCACCAGAAAATCCTGAAGCGCTGAATTTTCTGCCAGTTGCCAGTGGCAGTATAATTGCACTGGTTCTGGAGCGTCCCCTTGAAGTTTTTAAGACCCCTGTAATTACAAGTGTGTCAGCAACAGGAGTACGGGCGTTTAAATAGCCATCAAAAAATCTGCTGGCTGCCCCACCCAATTCACGGGTCAAAACCCTGCTTCGATATTCTGAGTTCGCCAAAGAATCAAATCTGATATCTTTAAATCTGTCCCAGATCAATTTACCATCGCTCTTAAAGACATGCACCAAGCCGCTGTCAAATGAGGCTACCTCTATGGAAACCACAATGCTGGTTCCTAAAATTGAGTCGGCATTTTCAATCTCAAGCATTTCAAGAAATTCATCGGTTACTATTGCTTCTTTGGCGCTGTCCGATTCAAAAACACGGCCTGCTTTTATTCTCGAGAACAGTTTAGTCTTAAGCGCACTGACCGAGAGGGGCTGAGCTTCGACATCAATAGTTGTATCATTTATGGTAGTTTTCGTTTGGTATTCATCGAAAGGGTAAGCAAGCTGCACACCGGGAAGTTGCGAGAGATTTAAAACAGCACTATCGTTTAATAGGGGCTGAGGTTCGTCTTTTGAAGATTCTTCGTTGTTATCTTTTTTGGGATAAACCTGAATTGTAAATAACAAGCCAAGTTTTTCAAATTGCCGGGAGACCTGCTCCTGCATGCCGGCACCAAGAGAAAGCATAGACACGAAAGCACCGATTGCAATTATGACTCCAAAAAGAGTCAGCAAAGTACGAAGCTTCATTCTCCAAAGATTGCCAAGGCTAATCTCTATAACATCACGATATTTCATTTTGCCGTCCCGCCGCTGTAAGGTTGCAGTGAACCAAAATCCATACGAAAAGCGTTATGCGTATACTTTTCCACCAGCTGTTCATCATGTGTAACCAGCACTATGGTGAGGCCGCTGCGATTTAGCTCTGCCAGTAACTCAGTAATCTGATGGGCGTTTTCTTTGTCTAAATTTCCAGTAGGTTCATCGGCAAAAATTATCTCCGGCTTTTTTACTAAGGCTCTGGCAACAGCTACTCTTTGCTGTTCACCGCCCGACAAACTATTTGGGCGATGGTTAAGCCTGTCTTTTAGTCCTAATTGCTCAAGTGCTAAGGTTGCTTTGCTTCGTCTGTCAGATTTGTTTAGATCAGCAAAATACAAAGCCATCTCAACATTTTCTAAGGCCGTTCGATGTGGCAACAAATTGAATGTCTGAAAAATCATCCCGATTTGAGTGGCTCGATAGGCAGACAACTGCTTTCGTGTCAGGCTGCCTATGGCAGTGCCGTTTACTTCGATATCTCCCGATGTGGCGGTGTCTAATCCCGCCAGCAGATTAAGCAAAGTAGATTTCCCCGACCCGGAAGCGCCCACAATGCCCGCGAATTCACCTTTTGCTATCTCAAAGTTAACATTTTTTACCGCTTGAATCTCTTGGGGTCCGAGTTGAAAATAACGGCAGAGATTAGTCGTTTTTAAGGCTGGCAAGGACATAAAGCTATATACTCAATCTTGTTGAATAGGTTGCACTTAGTTAAAGAAATTCTGGGTCTCTAGTCAGCAAAAACATGTTTAATATTGACGAATTACTAGTTTTGATTATATTTACCATTAAGAAATAACTTAAACCAAGAGGTGAATATCTTGAAAAAACTGCTTTTATTTTCTCTGATGGCTCTGCTGGTTGTGGCCGGCTGCAGTCAAAATGGGGAAGACGTACTCACCAGCAATAATACTTCGCAAAACACAGACCCCTCTAAATTTCTACTTTATGCAACTACTGCCGGCTATGAAGATGGTTCTCTTGCTCCACTCACAGGTACAGAACCGGATAATATCAATCTGACAGTTGTCTCTGTACAGCTAAGAAAAGCTGACGATTCGCTCGGCTGGATTACTGTCGCTGAACCGAACGCAACCTATGATTTTTTAGAATTGGTAGACGGAGTAACCGTCGAGCTGGCCTCGCTGGCTATAGAGCCCGGTCGCTACACCATGTTGCGCATAATTGTGGCTGAGGTAAACGAAATAGTCTTTGACGGCAGCAGCGAGTTACTGATAGTTCCCAGCGGAACCGAAACGGGCGTTAAACTGAGTTTCGATATTGTAATCGAAGGCGGCGAAACTTTGACAGCAACAATTGAATTTGACGCTGCCACTTCGGTTATCAGCACCGACCAAAATTATTTGCTGCGCCCGGCTTTCAGACTCCTGATCGACAGCGAGTAATAAAATATAGTATTACTGAATAATAAAAAGGCCGCCATATTGGCGGCCTTTTTTAATCTAAATTTTGAAATAAAACCTATAGAACTTAAGGTTTCCCTTTGCCCTTACCTTTTTTCTTATCTTTGCCTTTAGACTTATTTTTGGCCGGTGCAGTTTTGCCCGGTTTATTTGAGTTCGCCTGAAGTTTGGCTTTTTTCTGTTTGTCGTGTTTATGCTTTTTCACTTTAGCGTTCAAATTTACAAAGCCCTGCTTTTTGCCGCGCATCTTGACTATTTCATCAGGAGAGTAGCCATAGCGCTCACTCATAAATTTGATATTCACAAAATTGACAACATCGCCGTCGCTCAAGTGAATTTTATGCCAGTCTTTGCGTTTCTTGTTTTTGTAGTGCCCCCAGGCCTTACCATAGGGGGGACCCGGGTCTCTTTCAAAAGAGACATAGAAGACTTCGGGGGAGAGGCCAAAATGAGCTGAAATTTCAAACCATGATTTTCCCTCAGAGCGAAGCTTCACCACCAGTCCGGCGTCAACATCACCGTGACGGGAGATAAAAAAGACCACCGGCATTTCGTCATCGGGAATGTTATGTTTACGTATAACCATTATTTCTGATTCAGGAGCTTTATAATGCTCTCCGACTGACAGATAAAAACTTTTTAGTCCGTCCTGGTCGGCGGACAGACCAAAACTGACGTCAGCCGCGTTACCAGCTGCAGCTGTCATCAAAAATGTCAGCAATAGTGCTGACAGAACTTTCATAAATTTCATATAATCCTCCGGATCTGATACTTCTTTTGCGTACTCAGTAAAGCTCACTTAATTATATCGGAATTCAAACTTAAAACAATACTCCTGCTTGTGCAGTTTGGAAACCCAATAGCTTGATTTTTCCAATTCACTTCGCATATTGCATACAGTAGAGAATCGAGGATAAGTTCCGGTTTCACATATATTATAAGATTTTGGAGACAGGTAGATTTTCCTTAAAGGAGCAAAAATATGAAGAAGATGCTCGTTACACCACTCCTCGTTGTTTTGTTCGTGTCCGTATGTTCTGGCTTTGACAATAACCGTAAGGGTTTTGTCCTCGGGGTCGGGGCAGGACTCGCTCCGTTATCGCAGTTTTCAATCAAAGACATAAAAGAGAACGCGCTCGCACTGGGAGGTAACTTCATTATAGGTCATGGCTTGGACAATAGGAACATTGTTGCATTTGAATTCAATTTTACATATCGACACTCTGACTACTACTCCGAGATCGGAAGAAGAACTCGCAAAACGTTTGTCCCTTTTGATACTCTCTCACCTTTTCATGGTTCTCAGACTATCACTCAGGGAATTCGGGGTGTTTCGTGGTATCATTACTTCAGCCCTTTGCCAAAAGCCTCGTTCACAATTGTCGGTGTCGGTTTTTATAATCTTACGCCTAAAAGTCTCCGTGCCACGGACTCAGGTTTTGGATTTTTGATAGGCGGTGGCCACGGACTCTCACGCCATATTCAAATTGCCGGATACTATTCTCATGGTCAGAGCAACGGGGGAAATTTGAAGCACGACCAAGTGAGCGTTCTTATTTCCTATATTGCCTACTGAAGAGCGTGACGGAACAGAGTTTGAGACTTTTGGGGGCAGTTTTAGAATGTTCGTCAACAGGTGGCTGCTATTTCAAACGGGTTCCCGTCTCATTCATTTCTTTCCTCAATAATCCGATAATTCTACAATGGACTTCTTGCTAACAATTCTTGGCTTAGGTCTGCTGGCCTTCGGTTCATTCATAATTGTCTGCAGTTATATAGGGCAGGTGCAGAACTCTAAAAACCGAGACAAGCCCAATGGTCCTTACAGTTCACCCATTCCGTTTTTTGGACCCATATTAGTGATAGTTGGATTAGCTTTGCTATCGGTCGAATTGTCACCCTGGATGCTGCTGTTTTTCCTGTTCCACCCGGATACGGTAATAGTAGTGATTGGCCTCATTTGGCTGTTGTTCAACCGTCAGAAACAGTCGTGAATTCAAATTTGTTCCCGACTCAGCTATACATTTGGTTAATCTTTCGGCCGGCATAAACACCTAAGCCGGTGCCTAGCATGCTCAAGACCAGGGCAGTAAAGATTCCGACCTGGTAACCTAGCCACCAGCCGACCCAGCCGCATACAGAAGTTAAGATAATGATTATAATTGTTTTCATGATATAGATAGTATCGGAATATTTACAGCAATGATTGAATTCGGAACTGCTCAGCCAGTGGTTGAGTAATTACTGGGATCGTTCTGAACGACAACTTTAAAAATAGCCCAAGCTCAATTACACGGGCCGGGAGCTGGTCCGCCGCGAAAGATTCTGTCTACCAAGTAAGTCAAATCGAGAATATTGGCTGATTCTCCGTCGCCATTTAAATCGGCTTCATTTGGGCATCCTCCTGGATCGCCACTGCCCCTGAAAATGGAATCGACTATGAAGGTCAAGTCTAAGATATTAGCATCGTTACCGTCGCCGTTAAGATCCCCCCGGTTGCCAAGGCAGCAGCAAGCATCGCCAACTCCGTCACTATCAGTATCAGCCTGAGAAAGATTAGATACCGAGAGGCAATTGTCGCAGGAATCTCCAATTCCATCACCGTCAATATCTTCCTGAGATGGATTAAAGACAGCTGGGCAGTTATCCTCCGTATCTACAACTCCGTCACCATCTGTATCAGGCTGCCCAATCGTTAAATTGGCATTACTAATATCCTCGTAATCAGCTCCACTATTGTCCTGTCTAACACGGACTCGAATTTGACTAGATGGGTTATCAGGGATGGTCCAATTAAAAGTATGAATACTTCCAGGATTTGGATTACCCGGAGGTAAATCTACAGCAATGTCTATCCAGGGACCTCCGGCACCAGTAGTCGAGTACCACAAGTCCCAGTTTTGTATGTCGTGAGGAATCATAACTTGCCATCGGATAGTAAAATTAGAACCAACTTCGAGGGTTTCTCCGCCGTCAGGATCTGACAGTGTCACGTGTCCATTGGCATTGCCAGCCAGTTGGAGCATGCTAAAAATAGCTACCGCAAAGTAGAGAGAGCGCCTGAGATTTTGTGATTTACTCATAGCTTTTCTTCCCAGAATTTGTCGTTTTTCTATAAGACTATAATAATTTAATATCCGGATCAAAAAGTGTCAACTACCAATTGAGGGATTCTTCTAACTCGTTATATGATCAACAGTTTCGCAATTTTTGCGG
>JADFLZ010000141.1 GCA_022564135.1 Candidatus Zixiibacteriota bacterium | reverse complement strand
AAGCAACTTATCGCATCGGCTCTATCTATCTGAGCAGAACCAGCCAGCCCGAGCTGGCTCTGATATATTTTGACTCAGTCACAACTCACTATTTTGCCGGACAGTTTTATACTGAAGCAATGCTTGGCATCCCTAAGGCCTATATGAAAATGGGCGATCTGGAAAACGCCAGAAAAGAATACGCCGAACTTTCGGCACTCAGAAGAAACTCCCGCATTTCCGAACTTGTCTTATATAATTTGGGCCTGATAAATTTCTACGATAAAAAATATGATTCAGCCAGTGCGCTTTTTAATGAATTGATAGTCAAGCATGCCAAAGGACTATATGTCAACGATGTTATTAAGCTGCTGCTGCTACTAGACCGCGCTGAAGGTGCAACCGAGCTTCTGGATTATTTTGCAGGCGCCTATCTTTTTCGAGAAATGAACCGGCCTGACTCAGCTGTTTTTCGTCTTTCAGCTGCCGTAAATGCTCAGAATAAAGCTCTGGCAGATTTTGCTTTGTTTCAGATGACAGAAATCGTACTGGAAAAAGGGGACGAAGAAAAAGCTGTAGACTTTGTCGACAGAATGGCCGAAGAATTTCCCGAATCGTATTACTTACCCTTCGGACTTAAAATCAAAGCGGATATTCTGTTTGATTCAGAAAATTCAAACCATGCCCAAAATGAAGCGAAGCTGATTTACAAAACACTGCTGGAGAGCTATCCCAATTACCCCTTCATAAATAAAGTCAGGCAGATACTGAGAGAGGCAGAGCCAACTAGCACCCCAAGTTAATATTCCTGAAGTTTTTCGCGGCCTTCTTTTAGTATTTTCACTTGCTGCTCCAGATTATAAACCCGGTTTTCGTAATTTTCTTTGCTCTTTGTTTTCATCTTGGTAGTTGTCCGAATTAAAAGCGCCAGAGATATGAGCATAAAGAAGACCGAATTCACCTGCCGGAATATATCACCCATGTTGAAAATAGAATCGAGGAAAGCCAGAATTCCAAGTCCGAATAGAATTGAACACCAGATAAACATAATTTAACCTTTATTATTTAATCTTTCAATTAACCCTACTTGTACAACTTTAGAGTTGTGCGTAAAGACTCGATACATTTACTTAGGCCAATTATAGGCTACTTATATTTATCGGTAAGCATTAAGACTGCTTTAGGAGGTTTACTTGTCCATATCTGTGCTACCTGACGGAGAAAAATTTGACCGCACCAATGCTTTTATAGGCGCAGTAGTATTTTTGCTCTCTTTTGTGGTCTATGCCCTGACAGTCCAGCCCACTCTGGCCTTCTGGGACTGTGGCGAATTCATTGCCTGCGCTTATATTCTGGGAATCCCCCATCCGCCGGGAACTCCGGTTTTTATCCTGCTGGGCAGGGTAATTTCGTTGATTCCTTTTGTGGATGATATCTCATACAGAATTACCTACATCTCTGTGATTTCTTCGGCTTTTACTGCCCTTTTCAGCTATTTGCTGACAGTCAGGCTGGTCGGTTATTTCTTTGGTGAAAAACGGGATGAGCAGGCCAACCGAATGATCGCCTATATAGGAGGCTTTGCCGGGGGGCTGTTTGTAGCTTTTGGCCGGACCAACTGGGCTAACTCTGTAGAAGCAGAGGTCTACGGACTGGCGCTGGCACTTTCGGTTGCTATCATCTGGCTGACCTTGAAATACTTTGAAGCCAGAGGCACTGCCAAAGCCGAGCGGCTGATGATTCTTGCTATTTACCTGGCCCTTATGGGAATTGGCGCCCATATGACGGTATTTTTGGTAGTGCCGATTGCGGCAGTCTTTTTTATAATAAAAAAAGAAGCCACAACACGCGACTGGGCGCTTATCTGCGGCTTCATAATAGTCGAAATATTTCTAATTTTTGTGATGGCCCAACATGGTGAAGGTATCAACATTGCCAAGATCTCCACAAATTTCTATCTCATATCAGCAGTTTTCAGCATGATTTTAGTCGGTCTGACTTACAGAAGTATCAACTGGGCCTTGCTGATTGCGGTTGCCTCGGTCTCTACTGTGATGATAGGCTTTGAAAAGTACCTGACGATAACTCCGATTGCTTTTTTATTGCTGGCTTTGCTGGGAGTCTTAGCTACAAAATATAAATGGAACCTGCATTGGAAATCAGGGCTGGCTATCATCTTTGTCGGCTTTCTCGGTATGTCATCGCATTTGTATATACCAATTCGCTCTACGCAGAACCCTAACATCGACGAGAACAATCCCTCCCGCAGTT
This sequence comes from Candidatus Zixiibacteriota bacterium, assembly GCA_022564135.1. Taxonomy (GTDB): domain Bacteria; phylum Zixibacteria; class MSB-5A5; order GN15; family FEB-12; genus JACZWU01. The sequence goes on along the minus strand of JADFLZ010000141.1, from coordinate 3,869 downwards.
ATAAGACTTTTATAGATTTCCTCGACCGCAAACAGTACGGACAGACTTCGATGACAGACCGCATGTTTGACCGGCGCGGCAAATGGGAAAACCAGTTCGGACGTCACGCCAATATGGGTTTCTGGTCATATTTTGAAGAACAGTATTCTCCCGGCGGCTGGCTGTTTTTGAGCGTTTTCTTCTCTTTAGGAATACTGGGCATGGTTGTGGCCATAAGAAAACGGCTGGAAATTGGTCTGCCATTTTTTACGCTTTTCTTAATATGCTCAGCCGGTCTGGTGCTCTATATGAATTTTGCCGACGGCACCCAGTACGATTTTAGAACCACCGACGCTTATCAGGAAGTCCGCAACCGTGACTATTTCTTTACGCCGGCCTTTGTCTTTTTTGGCATTGCCATGGGCATGGGTATTTCAGCTCTGATAATGCTTATCCGTGACAAACTGGCGGCTTCCTCACCGGAACTTGGCAAAAAAATCGTCTATGCCTCTGCTATTTTAGCCCTCTTGCCCGGGATATCTCTGGGGCATAACTACCACCATAATGATCGCTCAAACAATAATATCCCGTACCTGTATGCGGCAAATATTTTAGACAGCTGCGCCGAAAACGCAATTTTGTTTACTTCCGGTGACAACGACACTTTTCCGCTTTGGTGCCTGCAGGAAGTTTACGGCTATCGCACGGATATTCGAGTCGTGAATCTGTCGCTTCTCAATACTGACTGGTACGCCGAACAGCAGCAAAACCGTTTTGGTGTGCCCATAAATCTTTCCAAAGACCAAATTCTCTGGGAAGAATATCCCAGTGGAGCAGGCGGCACGATATCCAGACCCAAGAAGATGTTCATTGATGTTCCCCGGAACCGTCGTCAAACCTATCTTCAGGCCAGCCGCTACAATGGTAAGATTGTTAAAGTCCAGGATATGCTGGTTGACCGTATTGTATTAGAAAACAAATGGGAAAGCCCCATATATTTCAGTTCCCCTCCCTATGCCGCTTCTCCTCTTAACTTAAGAAGCCGGGCTACTGCTACCGGAGTGGTTTATAGACTCGACCGTGACCCGCCCGAAGGACTTGTCGATATTGAAAAGGGCTATGACCTTTATATGAACGTATATGAGTACGACGGTTATAGTGACGCCTCGGTCTACCGTGATGACAATGCCACCGGTGTCTACGTGACCATGGGGGTCAACGCCATCCGCATTTACGATGCTCTGTTAAAAAGCGCAGATACTACCCGGGCTTTGAAATTGGCAGAGAAAATGATCAGCGTTTATCCGGAATACTGGCAAACGGCGCTTTTATTGACCAGCCTTTATGATGTCAGAGGAGACAGTACCAAAGGGGATTCTATTCTGCAGCTTGTTCATGATACCCTCAGGTCATACACTGCATCAAATCCCGAAAACATGTTTTATTCTCAGGATTTGGGGCTGATAAAAGTCGAGCTTAGCAAACGCCACGGAAATGCGCTGTTGTACGAAGATGGCCTGGCACTTCTCTGGGAGGCATTTAAGGCCAACGCCAACAATACCTATTCATTCCGTAAATTAGTGGCGGTTCTGCAGCAAAAAAGAGAGTATCAGCAGATTCAAAGAGCAGCCCTGATGCATTCGGAATATAAGCGAAATCTCGATGATCCCTTCCTGAGGCAGATACTGGGGGCTACCGGTATCCAAATCGACCCGATTCGCCGCTAAAATCAGAACTCTATGGGGTTAACTCTCTTAACCCCATAGGGATAACTTCTAAATCAGCCTCGTTTTGGCTGATTTCTGTGCCGCAAAGCTTGCCAGAGCGGCTGTTGGATAGTATATTAAAACAATAGACAGGCAAATATTAACAAAGGGCTTCAATTTAGCTACCTGGCCTGATTCTTCTTTAACGACCGAAGATGGTCAACCCCACTGGAAGGTTTAACGCCTTGGGTAATATCACGGAAATTCCGCGGCCAATGACGACCGTCCGGGAGCGAAAATACCGGTGACCTTCCAAAAAAAGAAATTGACAGTTGTTGAATTTAGAAATAGGAGGCTCAAAAAATGAGTTCAAGCCCCCCCATCAAAGACGGCACAGTAAAAAGAAAAAGGGCCAAATATATTCTCAATATTGACAAACTGCCCGGGCTGCCTGAAGCTGAAAAAGCAAAGCTCAAAGAAGTCGCCAAAAAGTTTGCTTTCAGAACCAATGACTATTATGTCTCGCTCATCGACTGGAAAGACCCCAACGACCCTATTCGCAGATTAGTCATCCCCGATGAACGGGAACTAAACGACTGGGGGATTCTCGATGCCTCCAACGAAGAATCTATTACTGTAGAAAAAGGTGTCCAGCACAAATACGGCACCACTGTTTTGCTTCTGGTCAACGAGGTCTGCGGCGCCTATTGCCGCTATTGTTTCCGCAAACGGCTGTTCATGAACGATAACGATGAAGTCACCTATGATATAAGCTCAGGCCTGGAATATATCAGAAATCACCCGGAAGTCACCAATGTGCTCTTAACCGGCGGCGACCCGATGATTTTACAGACGCCAAAGTTAGAAAAAATCTTTGCCTCACTAAGAGAGATTGACCATCTCAAGATTATCAGAATAGGCTCCAAAATGCCGGCCTTTAATCCCTTTAGATTCACCAACGACTCAGGCTTGATGGAGCTGTTCAAGAAATATTCTACGCCTGAAAAACGTATCTATATGATGTGCCACTACGACCATCCCCGCGAACTGACCCCGGAATCACGCGAGGCAATTGCTATGCTCATCGAATCCGGCGTTATCTGTGTTAATCAGAACCCGATTATCCGCGGTATCTCCGATGACCCCGAGGTTATGGCCGAGCTGTGGAACGAACTTTCTTATATGGGTGTGCCGCAGTATTATGTTTTTCAGGGGAGACCGACCGAGGGCAACGAGCCTTTTGAAGTGCCGATAGTCGAAGCATATCAGAAGATTGAAAAGGCCAAGAAAAAATGCTCCGGTCTGTCGAAGCGTCTGAAATATGCCATGTCTCACGAGTCGGGCAAAATCGAAATTATCGGCGTGGACGAAAGGCATATTTATCTCAAATATCACCGCGCCAAAAACCCGCGCGACGAACAACGGATGATTGTCTGCCATCGTGATGACAAGGCCTACTGGCTCGACCAGTTAAAACCGATTCATGGTTATCACAACGATTATTACGAACAAAACGGCGACACCGACCACTTCGGCGATATCAGACAGCGCGTGAATTAACGCTTATCCAGTAGCCCAAATTTTCACTAGTCACCCTGAGCTTGTCGAAGGGTCAGGCGGGAATCCATCTTTCTATTCGTCATCCTGAGCCTGCCTTCTTGGTCCCTAGTATTTCTAGGGGGTCGAAGGGTGACCCAGCAACCCACCATGAATAGCCGGGGCACCCGGCCTAGGGGCCGACACCACCCGGGTCAACTATAATTGGATCTGTAGTTCGAATCCTTGAGTAATAATTCTCATAACAGTCAAAACAATCTTGCACAAGCGTTAGCGAACTGTCATCGAGATGTCTTATTATCTGTTGTGGGTAAAACATACTTGTACTTCCTATCACAAGCATATCCACTATTGTATCCGGTCCGTATATATATGACTTCTTCCGCACAACGCTGTATTCTAGTTCAAGCGGATCGCAAACATCGCACCAGGCATAAAATATGCCGTCTTTGGTGAAAGAAATACCCTCACTACCGAACGCAGAACTGTCGGTGCAAGTACCGGCGATTCCTCCGCATGATTCTTGCCATAACCAATTGCCGATTATTTGTGTTTCAGTTTCAGATGGTTGATAGGGAGTTACAGCCTTGTCGCCGCATGAAGTCGTAATGAAGATAGCGAGACAAG
>JADFLZ010000140.1 GCA_022564135.1 Candidatus Zixiibacteriota bacterium | reverse complement strand
AACTTATTACGAATATGGCAGATTCGACAATAGCGGAAATACGGTATATTGACATAAACGAAGATCTCAACAGAGTCGAGTTTTTAACACAAAAAACCGACTCAAGCTGCTCTGCCAGAGGCTTTGCACCGGATTTTCCGGATTCAGTTGAGAAAGTCAAACTTTATTAGAAGATGAATTTCTATATTCATAAATTAGGCTGCCCCAAAAACGATGTCGATGCCGACTACATAGCGGCCAGACTGATTGCCGAGGGACACACTCCGGTCAGTTCACCCGACCGGGCAGAGTCTATAATTGTTAATACCTGCGGCTTTATACAAGAAGCTAAAGAAGAATCTATAAATGCAATTTTGAATCTATCTGAATTCAAAAATAACGGTATTCTAAAATCTCTTTATGCTGCCGGATGTCTCACCCAGCGCAACGGCGACGAACTTCTGGAGGGCATACCTGAACTTGACGGCGCTTTCGGTCACGGTGCGCTCGACTCCATAGCCAAAGCTGTCAGCGGTTCTGTTCGATTTGACAAGACTATAAAACTTGAGACCCGCAAACTGGGCTATTTGAATTTCAGAAATCGCTTTATCTCTGACGACTGGCCTTATTCGTATCTGAAAATTTCCGATGGCTGCGATCGTCCCTGCACTTACTGTGCCATTCCTAAAATGCGGGGGAGATATCGCAGCAGACCGCTTGATTCAATTATCAAAGAAGCCCGGTTTTTGGCGGAAAACGGCAAAAAAGAATTGATACTGGTATCTCAGGAAGCCACACTCTGGGGCTATGACTTAAAAGACCGCCCCGATATAATTACTCTTCTTAAAGCTCTGGAGCAGGTCGACGGCATAGACTGGATACGACTTTTATATTTATATCCGGGGCAGGTCAAAGATAGTCTCGTTGAATATATGGCTGCCGATAACAAAACCTTAAACTACTATGATTTGCCGCTGCAGCATGTCAACAGCGATATCTTGTCAAGAATGAAGCGGCTGGTAGACAGACCCCGCATAGATAAACTTCTGGACAAAATAAGAAAAACCAGCAGCGACGCGATCATTCGCACTACTTTTATTGTCGGCTTCCCCGGAGAAACAAAAAAGCAATTTAACGAACTTTATGATTTTGTATCTGAAAACAGACTCGACCGTATGGGCGTTTTCCGTTACTCCCCCGAAGACGGCACACCGGCAGAAAAACTAAGCGGCCAGATTCCGGAAAAAGTTAAGATAGAAAGAATGGACGCACTGATGAACCTGCAGCGTGACATTGCTTTTGAGAACAATAACGATCTGATCGGGACTGTTCAGAAAGTTCTGGTTGATGAAATTGACTCTGAGGGAATTGCCAGCGGCCGCACCTATGCCGATTGTCCTGAAATTGATCAGGAAGTAAAAATATATGGTAACAGCTGCCAAGTCGGCGGCTTTTATGACGTATTGATTGACGAATCAGATGGATATGATTTGAGAGGAACCGTAACCGGAGAATAGTTATGATTCAATACGATAAACTGGGGATATTTCTTTCCAAGCCGATTTCCTTGCTGTTGATGCTGATATACTTGCTGCAATCGGCACTCTTGATTTATCTTATAAAAGATAAATTTGATCTGGAGCAGCAAATTAATTTTCAGCAGAAACGGATTTCTGAACTTGAAGAAAAGCTGCAGATTTTCAAAGCTATCGATGATTTTCAAATCGGTTTCAGCGACGAAGAAGTACAGCAGCTGGCAGAAGTAATCTACAGCGAAAGCAAAAAATACCAGTATGATCCGCTGTTTATAATGGCGGTAATTCTGACAGAGTCATCGTTTAAGAAAGGTCAGCGCTCGTCCTATGGCGCCAGAGGTCTTATGCAGGTAGTGCCGTTTGTCGGTAAAGACGTGGCCACCCGGGCCGGTGTCGACTGGACCGGCAAGGGAACTTTGTTTGAGCCCAGAAGTAATATAAAACTGGGGACTCATCATCTGTTTGAGCAGATACTGAAATTCGGAGACGTCAAAAAGGCAATAGTGGCCTACAATGTGGGAGAGGGAACCCTGAGAAAATTAATGCGCAAGAAAAAGCCGTTGCCTCAAAAATACCTGAATAAAGTGCTCAAAAATTACGATATGCTGAAGGAGACATACCGAACTTGAAGATTTCTACCCCGACTTATTTCATCCGGCTGCTTTTTACATTATTAATAATATCGGCGATGGCCTTAGGCTGCGGTGGCAGACCGAGCCTGACTAATATGCCCGCCAAAGAATTACTCGATCTGGGAATTAAAGAATACGAAAACAGAAAGTATCTTAACGCCATAGAGTTGTTTCAGACCGTGGTATACAATCATCCGGGTAATTCCGTTGTCGATACCGCCCAGTATCACCTGGCTCTGGCCTATCTTGGCAACAAAGATTATGAGGTAGCGGCTGTTGAGTTTAACCGCCTGGCGCTTAATTATCCCTCGAGCGCTTATTTTGAAAACGCCATCTTTATGAGAGCTGTCTCTTATTATGAGGGAACTCCAAAGCATTATGGGCTCGACCAGTCTGAACTTGTGGTCGCAATCAAGCAGCTCGAAGATTTCTTAATAGATTTCCCGGAGTCTCATCTGATTGCCGATGCCCAGAACTACCTGAAAGCAGCTAATTCTCGACTGGCTTATAAATATTATAAGAGTGCTGTTGTCTATCGTCATATCGGAGCCTATAGAGCCGCCAAAAAGTACTATCAGATAGTCATTGACGACTATACCAATTCTGAGTATACCGCCAATGCTGTTTTTGAATATGCAGAAATGGACTTTTCCATTGGAAATTATGCCGAGGCCCACACGGCCTTTGAAAACTTCCTGATTATCTTTCCTGAACACGAATTGGCTCAAGAGGCTAAGAAGAAAGCTACTGAGGCATCATTTAAAAGCGGGCTTTCAGCATTTAACAAAGGGGAGATGGACAGCGCCAAAGAAAAATTCGAATCGTTTATCAAAGAGTATCCGAATGATGACCGTGTGAGCAGCGCCAAAAAATACCTGAGTCTTATAGCAGACAAACAGAGTATGCTCTCGCAGGATCAGCATGCCGAATCCTGAAAACGGCGGCAAGTGGGGGATTCTTGGGGGCAGTTTTGACCCGATCCATAACGGTCATATAAATCTTGCAAAAGAAATTTGCAGCAAAAAAGAACTCGACGGTGTTTTGGCAATTCCGGCAGTAAAACACCCTAACAAAAGTCGCTTGAGCGTAGCAAATTATTCAGACCGGCTGGCTATGTTAAAAGCTGCTCTTGCGGACTTGTCTGAATTTTTAATATGTGAGATTGAAGCGGAAGAGAATCTTTCGGGCTATACCATTGACACCATTCGAGCGCTTAAAAAACGATTCCCAAAAGTTAGCTTTTATTTTATTATTGGTTCCGATAATATCAGCACAATAGACAACTGGTATATGGCTGAAGAACTAAAATCCGAAGTAGAATTTATTGCAGGAAGCCGTCCCGGCTCAGATTATAATAATAAATCTCAACTGCCGGTCGAATTGGTCGAAATATCAGAGCTTGATATTTCATCGAGCGAAATTCGCAAAATGATTAAAAGCGGCAGTACTTTTGATGAACTTACAGAATACGTTCCGGCAAGTGCAGCTAAATACATTTTTGAAAAAGGTATTTACAACAAATGAGCGCTGAGAAGAAAAAGCTCTATCTCATTGACGGCTATGCTTTAATCTACAGAGCTTATTTTGCTTTTATCCGAAATCCTCTGTTTAACTCCAAGGGTGAAAACACATCTGCCATCTTTGGCTTTGTAAATTCACTGCTTAAAATCATACGAGACGAACAGCCTGATTATATAGCAGTTGTGCTTGACACCAAAAAACCGACCTTCCGTCATGAAAGATACGCTGAATACAAGTCCACCCGCGCCAAAATGCCGGATGATTTAGTGACCCAGATTCCAAAAATCCGCCAGGCTATTGAAGCCTTTCGTATTCCTATTATAGAATTGGACGGATTCGAGGCAGACGATATTATCGGAACTTTTGCATTGAAAGCAGCGAAGCAAGGCGTTCAGGTCTGGTGCGTGACAGGTGATAAAGATTTCTTTCAGTTAGTAGGTGACAACGTCGGCATCTTATATCCCGGTAAAAAAGCCGGCATATATAACAAAATGGGACCCGAAGAAGTTAAAGAAAAGTTTGGCGTCTATCCTGAAAGAGTAATCGACAAGCTGGCTCTGATGGGCGACAGCTCTGACAATATCCCCGGGGTACCCGGCATAGGCCCCAAAACTGCAGACAGTCTGCTGACGCAATTTGACACGCTCGAAGATGTTCTAAAATCTTATGAACAGATAACAGCCAAAGGCGTGCGCGAGAAGATTGCCAATAATATGGAAAGCGCCAGACTGTCTAAAGAGCTGGTAACAATTCATCTTGAAGTACCGCTTCCGTTTGAACTGGAAAAATTAAAAAAACAAGAACCGGACAAAGCCGCTGCCGGAAAACTGTTCAAAGAGCTGGAATTCAACAGGCTGGCCAGAGAGTTTTTACCCGAAGATGCTGCAGCACAAAAAGAAGAAACCGAGGCTAAGAAGCAAAAGCTAAATTATATCCAGATAACCAATCTTGAAGAATTAAAAGAACTGATAAAGAAACTCAGAAGCTGCAAAGAAGTAGCAGTTGATACGGAAACGTCATCGCTTAACACCCGTGAAGCTGTTTTAGTAGGTGTTTCTTTGTCAAGCGCTGCCGGCACCGCTTATTACATTCCGATCGCGCATGAAGATGAAAAACAAAATCTGCCTTACGACGAAACTATCGCAGAACTAAAAAAGCTATTGGAAGACAAAAAAGTCCAAAAGTTTGGACAGAACCTTAAGTATGATCTCGAAATATTTCATCACAATAATTTGAATATAGATCCAATCAGTTTTGACACAATGATAGCCTCGTATCTGACAGACTCGCTCTCGCGTGAACATTCGCTTACATTTTTGGCCCGCAAATATTTTGATTACCAGATGCAGCCGATAACTGACTTAATCGGCAGCGGCAAAAGCCAGACAAGTTTTGCAACCGTGCCTGTCAAAGATGCCGTTTTTTACGCCGCCGAAGACGCCGACTACACTTTCAGACTTCGCGGAAAACTTGCGCCATTAATTGAAGAAAACGAAATGCAGAATCTCTATTACAATATAGAGCTGCCGCTGGTGCGCATTCTGGCAGATATGGAAGAAACAGGCATCAGAGTCGACCCGGATTTTTTAAGCAAACTCTCCAAAGAATCTGAAACAGAACTGAATAAACTGACCAAAAGCATTTATAAAATAGCCGGGGGAGAGTTTAATATAAATTCTACCCAGCAGCTCTCTCATATTTTATTTGATAAACTGGGGCTGCCCACAAAAGGGAAGACGGCCAAGAAAACCGGCTACTCGACTGATGTTCGCGTGCTGGAAGAACTGGCCGAATTACATGAACTACCTAAGATAATTCTCAATTACAGACAGCTAACCAAACTCAAAAATACTTATATAGACGCCATTCCCAAGCTCATCGATAAAAAAACCGGCCGCGTGCACACTTCTTTTAATCAGACTATAGCCGCCACCGGCAGGCTGTCATCGACAAACCCGAACCTTCAGAATATTCCGGTCCGCACCGAAGAAGGACGCAGAATCAGAAAAGCGTTTATACCCAGAGACAAAGACTATGTTTTGCTGATAGCGGATTATTCACAGATTGAGCTGCGTTTATTAGCTCACTACTCCGGAGACAAAGTTCTGGTCAAGGCCTTTGTGAATTCCGAAGATATCCACACTCGCACAGCCGCCGAAGTTTACAATGTAACCATCGACCAGGTCACTCCCGATATGCGTCGTTCAGCCAAAACCGCCAATTTTGCCATTATTTACGGAGTATCGGCATACGGACTGTCACAGCAATCGGAGCTTAATCTGGAGCAGTCCAAAGAGTTCATTGAGACGTACTTCAAGCGGTATGCCGGCATAAGAAAGTATATGGATGAGACTATTGCCTTTGCCAGAGAAAAAGGCTATGTCACCACCATGTTCGGACGCAGGCGCTTGATTCCTCAGATTAACGACAAAAATTACGTTGTCAGACAGAACGCCGAGCGAGTAG
>JADFLZ010000139.1 GCA_022564135.1 Candidatus Zixiibacteriota bacterium | reverse complement strand
TGAAACTGTTCGTATTTGCAGACAAAGCTGCCGATGCCTGGAATTATATCAAGACTTACTACCAGTCCCGCGGCGAAATTTAGAAAATAAAAAAACCGGACTCGGTTTGAGTCCGATTTTTAATTTCAACTAAATCAACAGCTTAGAATTTCGAGTATTCTTTTTCTGAATTCTTGGCCGCTTTAATTTGCCTGAGAACTTCTTTGAAATGAGCCTTACTCATGTCATTGAGAGCAGCTGAATTGACAGCTTTTTTGACAGCGTTTTCTAAAACATCAAGGTCATTGGCTGCCAGAGTGCGGGCATCGGAGGGATACATAAAGCTGCCGCTTAAATAAATTCGTACAATTCTGGTTAAGTGCGACATTTGCAACTGACGCCTGTGACTGTTCACATTCGACGGTCCGGTTATCTCGCCCCAGATCGCACGACGGGTATCTCTGAACATATCATGCATGGTGTAGCGCTCTTCGCCTTTTTTGTAACGATCAAGATTATTAACCAGTCGTCCCAAAGTGTGCGGGTTGTAAAGAATATTAAGCGCAGTATTTTGAATTGACATTATATATTGATGCCAGGGGTAAGCTATTGGCGATCCGTACAGGGATGTTCTAAAGTCCTGCTTTCTGGTATGCTGCAGTTTGTTGAGCATGTCGGATGAAACGTTAAATGCATCAGCTGCAAAAATCTTGTCACGAAGGAAATTCATAGCCCGTTTTTGCTCAGCTGCAGAAACAGGGGTGAAGGGGATAGTGCCGCCTTCGGCACCCACATAGTTCTTATTATGAATCAAGCCGCCGATATATCTGGCTGCATAGAGGGCGCTATATCTATAGTAACGCATGCCTCTGGTAAAGACCCTCCGGATTTTTTCGTAACTGACACCCGGCTTTTCAAATTTGCTTAAAGTATTGCTCCACAAATCCTGAATCAGCCTGACCTGATGTTCACTATAAGCCAGCGGGTCATTACCCAGATCCCAGGTGTTGGCGTAGGGGTCGACAGCATAGGCGTTGTACAAATCATAGTCTGTACAATAGGCCAGGCCCTTTTCTGCCGAACGGGAAGCAATCTGTTCCAGCTGCTCGGTTTCATCTTCAGGATTTTCAGCGCCAAAATCAGAATATCCATACTCTACAATCCAATAGTCATAAGGGCCGGGAGTCGACGAATAAAACTCGCCTTGAGTTTGTCCCTTTCCGGCAATATTGGCCGGTGCGTATTCCATTACGGTTCCCATAGTACCATGCTTGGTAGTAAATTCGCGGTCGTTGATCTGGTCGAGGCTGTAAATGGTCGAGGCCTTGTAGTTATGTCTGAAACCTAAAGTATGACCAACTTCGTGCGCTATTAATTCGACCAGATAAGCATGCACATATTCTTTTGTCAGCGAATCTTTATCTGCCATATCGCCTATATTTGAGTAGAGGTAAGACAGACCAAAGCCGGCATGTTCAGCAAGTCCTGTGGCAAAAGTGCAGATTCTGTCAGACTCCTGTTCAAAAGGATTAAATTCTTCTTCTTTCATCAGGCGTCCGTCGAATGATATCGGTCCGATATATTCATCCATATTGATAAACATGGCTCTGACAAAATCCGAGGAGACGCCAATGTCAGCATCATATATCTCCCCCGTAAAAGGATTGGCGCGACTGGGTCCGACCGCATAAATACGGGGGGAATAGATCCATCGGATTACACTATAACGAGTGTCGAGCGGGTCCCAGCTGGCAGTGTCCGGCATCTGCTTGGCAACCACAGCGTTCCTGAAACCAATCTTTTCAAAGGCAGGATTCCAGAATTCGATACCTTCAGCCAGGGCGTCACGATATTCAGGCGGTACCGTATTTTCGATCCAGTAAACGATTGGTGTGATCGGCTCGGAAATTCGGGCATCGGGATTCTTTTTCTTTAAGTCCCAGCGATTGACATATCGGACATAAGGTGATTGGTGGTCAAGCTCAGTATAATCCAGATACATCGTTTCAAAATACCCGATTCTGTCATCAGACAGTCTGGGAACGTAGTCTGTTTCAGGAATAGCAGAAATTGAGTAATGGTACTGATGATAAAAACTCCTGCCACTCTGGAGAGTAACTCCGGAGTTAGGCTTGCTGGACTTATAGTGAAGCATAACATCGATTTCACTATTCTGTTCGAAAGACTTGAGTTGTTTGTAGTAACTGTTCTTACTGTCAAAGCTGAAGCCTTTCTTGGCCTTTCCCAGATAATAACCGGTATTATTGTAATCAGTAATAAACATTGCTGAAGGATCAACCAGCACAGCTTCAGTTGAATCTTCTGGTTTAGATTTTATGACCAGCGAAGTAAAAAGATGGTCAGAAATACCGGCCGCGACAGCCTTGAACATAGTACTTGACGTGTCTGCTCTGACACGCAGGTTTTTTTCCATAACCAGTATTTTTTTGCCGACCCTTTTGAAGTAAAGCGGAAAAGTCCTGCTGGGGTAGCCGGCATCATAAAACGTACCGTCGCCAGATGAGCGCGCCGAACCAAAGAGATAAATCGGCCCAAAATGCTCCGGATTTATGGCCATTAAAACAGAGTTATCTACGGTGTCATGATAAAACGTAAACAGCCCCTCGATTTTTACTTTGTCTTTAATAAGCTTGGCAAATGGCTTTTCTTTGGACTTGCCTTTAGAGGAGTCTTTATCTGATTTTCCGTTATCGCTACTAGACTTTTGCCCGGCGCCTTTGATACCTCTGGCCTCTACGCTTTCTACAGAAAACGACAAGAATAAAGCCAAAACCAAAAGTGTGGTTATTGTTCTGAGATTCATACTATCTCCTTATGGTTGTTATTAACCGGTTAGTAAATTTTATCTTAGCAGAATTAGAAACATAACTATTTTTCAGAGAATGACAATAGTTGTTTCGATTGTCAGTATACAATGAGCGTTATTTATGTACATATCTATATCCCATATTGTACGAAAATGTGAGAAAATTGTTTGTTATTTCTGCTGTAAATTCTTTAATTTTTGTTCATGTTGAACAACAATCTGAGCTTTTCAAAATGACACCACAAAATGACCAAGAAATGGATAAATTATGCCTGAATACCTGATTTCGAGCAGTGTCGGAGTGTTGGCGGTTTTGGCCGCGGTGACATCGTTGTTTTTCTTCTTAGAGAAAAAAACCGGCTGGAAGTTATTCAATTATTTTCCGCCTTTGATTTTTATTTATCTGACTCCTGTGGCCCTGTCAAACTTTGGCCTGATACCGACCGAATCTGACGTATATGATTTTATGGGCGAGAGTATCCTGCCTACTTTTCTGGTAATCATGCTTCTGCGGGTCGACCTGAAAATGACAGTGAAAGTTATGGGCAAAGGGATTTTTGTGATGCTGGCAGGTACAATCGGAGTTGTTATCGGGGCTCCTATCGCTTTTTTTCTGGTAAAACATGGCCTTGATGCAGAGAGTTGGAAAGCCTTTGGTGCGCTGGCCGGAAGCTGGATAGGGGGCACCGGAAATATGCTGGCTGTGGGGCAGATGGTAGAGCTTGATGAAACTTCGGCCAATTTTGGCTACGCTGTTATCGCGGACAATGCTGTTTATCTCATCTGGCTGCCTATTATGCTGGCCTCCAAAAATCTGGCTGGCTGGTTCCATAAATTTACCGGAGTTTCTGACGACAGGCTGAGCAAGATGGAAGAGGCCGCCAGAGGCGCCACAGAAGTGAATGGAAAATTCGAGATGCGGCATTTTCTGTACTTGGCTTTCATAGGCTTTGCCGCGACTACCTTTGCCATTTGGTTTTCAGGAATTCTGCCGGCTTTTCCGCCATATCTGACTGCCTCTACTTATAAGATTTTATTAGTTACCATAATAGGCATCTCTCTTTCATTTACAAAAGCAAGCAAGATTCCCGGTTCACATGAGATTGCGATGGCGCTGGTATATCTGTTTGTGGCACGAATGGGAGCGAAAGCAGATTTGTCCAACTTGAGTTTGTCGATATTCTGGTTTCTGCTGGGAGCGTATATTTGGATTTTCATCCATGGCTTTTTCATAGTTGCTGCTGCCAGGATTTTTAAAGTTGATGTTCACACCGCTGCTATTGCCTCGGCAGCTAATATCGGCGGGGCAGCCTCGGCTCCGATTGTGGCAGCTTTTCACAAACCGGCTCTGGTGCCGGTCTCTATTCTGATGGCTCTTTTGGGTTACGCTATTGGGAATCCCGCTGCATATATTGCCGCGATACTGTGCAGTTTGGTTTAATTCTCAGTATCACCGAGCAGCGGTACAAACCGCACAGGATAGAGCGTTTCCTGCTTTAGTCCGTCAGAGGACTTTTTGACTTTCACTAATTCCTGTTTATCAATAGAGTCTTTCTCTAATGGTATAATCATTATGCCGTCTGCTTTGAGCTGCAGAGTTAGTATTTCGGGGATTTTTCTGGCAGCGGCAGTAACTATTATGGCATCAAAAGGGGCAGCCTCAGTCCAGCCGTTTGAGCCGTCAGCATGTTTTGTAAAGATATTGTCATAGCCGAGTAATTCAAACAGACGTTCTGCTTTCGGTATCAGCTCGGCCAGGCGCTCAATGGTATAGACAGCTTTTGCGATTTCGGCAAGTATAGCAGTTTGATAGCCGGAGCCGGTACCGATTTCGAGCACCCGGCTCTCGCTGCTTAAATGCAGGTGTGACGTCATTGAAGCTACCACATACGGCTGTGAGATAGTCTGGCCGGCGCCGATAGACAGAGGTCCGTCCTCGTAAGCGTCATCAATGAATCTCTCAGGGACAAACAGGTGCCTGGGTAATTTGCTCATAGCCTGCAAAACAGCAGCATCAGTAACACCTCTTTTTTTAATTTGTTGTGTCACCATTTTTTGTCGACGCTGCTCGAATATGTTATCGCTGAAGCTGCTCATAATAAGTACAAAACTATAACTGTCTTGAAATCTGATGTAAAGAATAGAAAAAAAGGCCGGTCTGACAGACCGGCCCGTAGAATCTTGCCACTTTTCTTACAAGCAACAGGCGGTCGGACCACCTCTGAATATGAAGTCTACCAAATAAGTCAGGTCGAGTATGTTTGCATTAGAATCACAGTTTACGTCCCCGGAAACAAGCGGGTTTGGCGCCGGACCTCCTCTGAATATGAAGTCTACAATATAGGTGAGATCAATAATGTTTGGTCCCGAATCGTCACCGGAAATATCGCCGCAAAGAAAGATTGCATAAACGAAATTGAATGGATCTGATTGATACAGCGAGGAATGACCGGCTGAGTCCTGTGCTTTAACTCTCCAGTAGAGCTTGGCATTTTCGACGAACAGCGAAGATGGAAGTTCGAGGCTGTCGCTAAAGGCCTGCTGAGTGTAGTAGATACTGAAGAAAAGAGGACTACTGGAAAACTGTATTCTGTAAAACTCAGGTGAAATTTCATATGCCGGAGGTGCCGGTGAACTCCAGCGAAACAGAATAGTATCCTTGCCTTCACCGGCATTGTCTAAGGGTAGCAGCTGAACCGGCACCGGCGGGGTTTCTGAATCCATGACAAACGTGGCCGGGCTGGTGTAGCCGGAATTATTACCGGCCGAGTCAACCAGTTCTACCTGCCAATACCAGCGTCCTTCATCGATAGTATCAGTGATGGTATAGACAAAGTCCGGAAGCGGTTCATAGGTAGTAATGCCGCCGCCAAAAAGAGAATCCTGTGAAATTTGAATTCTTCCGAATTCAGGGGCCAGGCCTGAAGATTTTTCACCTTCTTGATCTGTTTTTGAGCCGAAGTCATAAAAGAAGGAAAAAGTTTTAGCCGGTAAATACTTGCCATTAATTGGCGATATCGGCGCCACCGTAGCCGGAGGCATATTGTCTATAACAAGTTTATGGGAAGTGGCCTGAAGCGAAGATGAGTCCGGACCGATAATTTGCCTGACAGCCCAGTAGTAGATGAAGTCAGGCAGAGAATCTGATACCGGCATGGTGAAAGTCTGGTCTGCGATACCAAAATATTCATGCACTACATTTTGCATGGCAAAATCATTGGCAATTAATAGTGTATAACTGTTTCCTATGCCGCTCCAGGTGAAGGTCTGAACACGGTTCTGGCTATAGGTAGGATTGGCCGGAGTCAACAGTGCGGGGGGAGGAAATGGATTAT
>JADFLZ010000138.1 GCA_022564135.1 Candidatus Zixiibacteriota bacterium | reverse complement strand
TTCAGGAGAAGTCGAATATAAGGTCGAACTGTTACTGAATAAAAATTCTTCTGTTGGACAATTTCTGATAGTCAACGATATCTATTTTGGCAGAGAAGGTATTTACTTTGACCCGGCCACAAATTCTGACTATGCCGACAACGATGAACGCTATGCTTTTTTCTGCAGAGCGATTCTGGACTCTGTTCAAAAACAAAACTGGCAGCCGGACATAATTCATGTTAATGACTGGCATACCTCGCTGATTCCTGTCTACTTAAAGACAAACGAAAAGAACAACAAGTTTTTTGAAGCCACCCGAACAGTTCTGACAATTCATAACATGGCCTATCAGGGAAAATTTGACAAAGAGAGATTTGAACTGCTTGGTCTGCCGCATGAATTAATCAATGCTTCAGGAGCCATGGAAAGCTGCGGACAAACCAACTTTTTAAAAGGCGGCATTTCGTTTTCAGATAAAATAGTTACCGTTTCCGAAACTTACGCCAGAGAGATACAAAACGATCAAGGCTGCGGACTGGAAAGTCTGCTCAAAAAACGGGCCAGCGATTTGTCCGGAATCATAAACGGCGTCGACTATTCTGTCTGGGATCCGGCCAGAGACAGGCATATCTTTGCACCTTACCAAATTTCAAATTTGTCCGGAAAAAAAGTGAATAAGATTGAACTCTTAAACGAGATAGGCCTGCCGGTCAGGAGCCAGGTTCCTTTGATAGGCCTGGTAACCAGACTGGTCGAGCAAAAGGGTATCGGTCTGATTTTGGAATGTTCTCAAAAACTATTTGGAAGCGATATTCAAATGGTTATTTTAGGGACAGGTGAAAAGAAACTGGAACAGGAGCTGGCTGCTCTTTCCGTACAGTACCCTGATAAACTTAAGACATTTTTCGAATTTAATGAAGTTTTAGCTCACAAGATAGAAGCAGCTGCGGATATATTTCTAATGCCGTCGATGTTTGAGCCATGCGGATTAAATCAGATGTATTCTTTTAAATACGGCACAGTGCCGGTGGTGCATAAGGTGGGGGGACTGGCTGATACAGTCACTGAATTTGATCCTGTCACTGGAGAAGGCAATGGTTTTTTGTTTGATAAGTTTAACAGCAATTCAATGCTGGCGGCGCTGAATCGCGCTACCTTATTATATCAAAAGAAAAGAAGCTGGACTAAACTGATGAAAAACGGAATGAAACTTGATTTGTCCTGGAATAAGTCCGCCAGGTCATACCATGACCTTTTTATAAATCTGTTTGACGGCGGTGATAAGTAATGAGCAGACTCTTTAAAACCTATTGGCCGGTCATACCGTCATTACTGGTCTTTTCATATCTGGCCTATCAGCTAAACTTTATTCAGGACGACGCCTATATCTCCTATCGTTACGTAGCCAATTTTTTAGACGGACACGGGCTGGTCTTCAATATCGGCGAAAGAGTAGAGGGCTTCACCAATTTCGGCTGGGTGATATTTATGATTCTCTGGGGTGCTTTTGGTTTCGACTATATTCTAATCTCGCAGATAGCAGGGTTTTTATTTGGCGCCGGTATAATAGTGCTGTCCTACAAGATGGCGGTTCAAGTTTTTGACAAAGGAACATTCCCGGCCATCCTGGCTGTCTTGCTGGTAGGATTCAATATGTCATTGGCCTATTGGTCTCCGGCCGGACTGGAAACTGCGGCATTTTCCTTTTTTGCAATGTGGTCATTTTATGCCCTGATGAAAAAAAGCCGCTGGCTTCTGTTTTCTATCTTGATGGCAGTCTGGATTCGACCCGACGGGGCGGTAGTGGCGGCTGTCATAATGCTGGCCGAGGCGATCGCGTATAAAAGATTCCCGCGTTTTTCGTTTAGCTGCATAGCCGTAGCGTTTGTGCTGTCACTGCCATTTGTAGTTTTCAAAATAATTTATTTTGGCTCGATTTTTCCGAATCCATTTTTTGCCAAGACCGGCTTTAACATAGTTCAATTCCAGAGCGGCCTTGAATACACCGGAAGATTTCTTTCACATTACGGATTTTATGGCGCGGGACTGTTAGTGCCGTTGCTTCTTTACAAGCGACTATGCTCAAAGGCTAAATTGATCTGGCTGGTGACCGTTCTTTATTTCGGATATGTGCTCCTGATAGGTGGCGATGTTCTCAAAGTTCATCGTTTCTTCTTGCCAATTTTTGGCACAGTATCAATTCTATCATCTCTTTCATTGTGGAAAGCGCTCAGCAGGTCAGCCCATAAGACCAGACAGAGCCTCTTTGTTTTGGTTGGTGCAGCTATGATAGTGCTGACAGTTTATCTACCAATTGATTTTGTAATGTACTACAACAATTACGAACGAAAATTTGTAGACAAAATGCAAGCTAAAGCTCACAACATGATGGCCGCCGACAGCACAAATTTTTCAGTAGCTCTGCCGACGATTGGCATATTCGGCTATGAACTTCTTGGACATAATATCATTGATATGCTCGGTTTGACCGACACCACCATCGCCAGACATTCCGAGCCGCCCGTAAAAGGCATGAAAACAACCTGGAAAGAGACCAAGCATAATTCAAAATACTTACTGTCCAGCGCGCCCGACTATATAATTTTTTCAACTGATATGAAACCTTCGGCGCCGGCTGAACGGGCCTTGATGTTGTTTCCACAGTTTTTGGAATGTTACAGAACTATCGGCTGGTTTTATCAGTCTGATACGACAAAAGAATTTGGTGTCCTGATAGTAGCTTTCAAAAGAGTCAAAGAGATTAGCGGTGAACTTGTTGCGACCTATCCTGTTGAATGGGTCGAAAACTATAAGCTTGGTCTGGATGAATACGTCAGGGGAAATTATAAATTGTCAAACAGGTATTTAGAGAGGGCCATCAAAGCTTCACCCAAACCTTATTACCCCTATCCCATTTATCAAATGGCCTATAACCATATGCAGTTAGGCAATCACGACCGGGCGGTCAAGCTCCATGAACTGGTTTTAGAGATGGATTCCACAATTTTTGAAAGCCACAAAGACCTCTATATTTACATGAGATATAACCAGAAATTTGAGCGGGCTGAACTTCATAAAAGATGGCTCCAGAAGCTGGTGCCCTGGTACTGGCCGCGTCTGCAAGCCAAAGTAGAGCAACAGATTAGAGAAGCCGGTAGAGCCGGTCGTTAGTAAAAACTCATCAAAAGATATTGACATAGGCTCATAAGCTCATATATTGAGAGGACTTGACCGAAAAACCGGTTAATTTGTTAAGCGGGAATAGCTCAGTTGGTAGAGCACCACCTTGCCAAGGTGGCTGTCGCGAGTTCGAGTCTCGTTTCCCGCTTTTTTTGTTCGGGCGCCATGGCCAAGTGGTAAGGCAGAGGTCTGCAAAACCTCTATT
Source organism: Candidatus Zixiibacteriota bacterium (assembly GCA_022564135.1). Lineage (GTDB taxonomy): Bacteria > Zixibacteria > MSB-5A5 > GN15 > FEB-12 > JACZWU01. The sequence goes on along the minus strand of JADFLZ010000138.1, from coordinate 2,776 downwards.
CCCCAGTTCGAATCTGGGTGGCGCCTTTAATATTTTATGAATTTCTCATTCCTGGACTCACCTCAGCAAGTTCGTACTTCAGCGAAAAGTCAGGAATCCCTGAACAAGGCAGGCAAGGTTTTTGCCGGTAACGGAATTTTTAGAATGAATCATATTGAACAGACAGGACCCATATGAAAAGTGGATCACTAAGGACAAAAAAAGGAGAGAGGTTATGAGTTATATTGAGAAGAATCTTTTGAATGGCGAGAATATACTTTATAGCGGCAAAATGCATTGGGTAGTTTTTCTTTGGCCAATAATTTGGCTTATCATAGGTCTAATGCTTTTAGATAGTTTTGGTGGTCTGCTCATTCTAATTGCGTTCGGCACAGGTATGGCCTCATTAATTAACTACACGACATCCGAATTCGGAGTAACAAACAAACGCGTTATCGTAAAAGTTGGGTTCATCCGCAGAAATTCACTTGAGGTGCTACTAAACAAGGTCGAAGGTATTCAAGTAAATCAAGGAATTTTGGGAAGGATTCTGGGGTATGGTTCCATTACGGTCACTGGCACAGGTGGCACAAAAGATCCGTTTCATAAGATAGCCGCACCTCTTGAGTTTAGAAAAAAAGTTCAAGAGCAAATTGCAGCCGTACAGGATCCAGCATAACACTGAAAGTGTTTGAGTAGCAAGGTGCTTGAGTATACTTAATGCCGGAATTAGGCTCCTTGACATGGCCAAGTGGTAAGGCAGAGGTCTGCAAAACCTCTATTCCCCAGTTCGAATCTGGGTGGCGCCTTTTTTTAATTCCTGCCAATAATATACATCAACAATTCAGTTTCAATAATTCTACGCTAAGTCTGTCAGTTTGCTGAGTCTGGATTTAAAAGAAACCAGACATTTTTGGCGGATTTCAGATACCTGTCGCGCAAAAAAGAACTTGAAATAATAATAAGAAAAGTTACCTTTCATTACATAAATTGATTCCAAGAATCAATTCCTCACCGCCGCGCTTACTAAAGTGTGAAATAAGTTTCTTACAGGAGAGATAATCCGATGAAGCATCTGAAGATTTTTACGACTTCTATATTTATTGCTCTTACAACAATTTTGTCAGTTAATTCAGCAGATTTAGGCAAAGTATTAATCTTTGATATGCCCTTAGACCAGCAGGCAAAAATGGGTGATCTGATGCCGGGGTCGGAGCTAAGCCGTAATGAGAAAGTGAACATGGCCTCCTATCAATTCGAAGCGGATACTTTAAAGGTTCTGGCAATACCAGTTGATTGGTCTGACCGGCCACATGTTATCTCCAGAGAAACTCTGGACAGCATGCTTTTTTCAATCGGAATCTGGCCGGGCGGGTCACTGGCAGATTATTATAAAGAGATTTCATATGGCAAAATGACAATCGTCGGAGATGTTCTGGAATGGTACAATGCCGGCTCATATCCCGGCGGCAATTTTTACGACTTTGAATCATACCTGCCCGCGATAGACGCTCTCGTAGATTTTTCGCTATATGACGGTGATAATGATGGCAATGTCGATGCCGTAGTTTTCGTACGCTCCGGAATGGGTGAAGAAGATACCCGAAATCCTGACGATATCTGGTCATTCGCTTTTATCTATCCTTTGGGAGGCGGCCCCGGACCTTATGACGGCATGCGCCTGCCCAGGTGGAATTCATCGCCGGAGCTGAAACCTCTGCGTGATTCAACAGATCCCAGATTCTTTTCCGGATATTCAGAAGTTAACGGTGTCCGCGTTTATGCTCATGAACTGGGACACAATCTCGGCCTGCCGGACCTGTACGACTTAAATTCAAAGCTTGACACTATTACTTACAGAACACCCAATGATGCCAATGACCATCCGTTGATGGACTGGTGCGCTATGGGTTATTATGGCTACGGAATTTTTGCCATTGGAGCGACTTATAACTCTACACATTTTTGCGGCTGGAGCAAACTGCAGCTGGGCTGGGTAGAGCCGATAATTCTTGTGGGTGAATACAATGACCTGGTGATTTATGACATTGAAACTCATCCTGAGAGTTCTCTTTACAAAATCCCTATCGATCCTGCTACCGGAGAGTATTTCTTATTAGAGTACAGAAACCCGAATGCTGCAGGCATGTTTGACAAACTTGATGCCGATTTCAGCTGCTTTTTCTGGCCTGATTTGACTTACGGAAACGATCCTCTCAAGAGGGGTCTGTTGATTACTCATATTGATGACTCAGTGAGTTTGTGGTACAACAACGGTTTTCCTTCCTATGCTAACTATAAAGTTGTAGTAGAAGACGCTGGATACAATCCGGCCATGGACCAGTTTTCTAATCCTCTTGGGCACGTTACTGACACAGCCGAGTGGTGGTATCCCTGGGAGACTCGCAAAGGGGCACCATTTACTTCCGAAGTTGCCGGTAAGGAGACGTTTGGCCCAGCGACCACACCCAACAGCAATAGCTATTCCGGACCGACAGGCATTACTGTCACGGTTGACTCGATAGTAGGCGAAAAACTTTACGCTTCGGTCAATAACCCCATTAATTTTGACGCCGATGGGGACAGCATTCTTGACTGGAACGATAATTGTCCTGACGATTATAACCCTCTTCAAACTGATATCGATGCTGATTCGGTTGGTGATGCCTGCGATAATTGCCCTGCTCTGGCTAATTCAGACCAGAGCGACTCTGATTTTGACGGCATTGGTTCGGCCTGCGACAATTGTCCGCTGGTAAGCAATGCCGACCAGCCGGATCCGGATAGCGACGGCATA
>JADFLZ010000137.1 GCA_022564135.1 Candidatus Zixiibacteriota bacterium | reverse complement strand
TCAAATTTAACTGTAAATTTATTGAGATTTCCGGCCAGATAAGCTTTTAGCTCTCTTTCGGCTTGTTTGTTTAACCGGCCCCCTTGCTCAAGTTTTAAATCCCCGAACTTTTCGGCAATCTTGTCATCAAAGGATGAGACAGATTCACCCGGCATTGAGATTAAGACCAGCTTGCGCTCGGTAGCAGCAGTCCGGAACTCCCCCCAGGTCGTCATAAAAATATGGACAAATAGTTTTTTATTCAGTTCAGTTCTCATTTTCAAACATCTTGTTAATCGTCTGCGGCAGCTGAGATATTTCTTCTATAAAAAAATCCGGATTTAAGTCCATCACTACTTTCGAATCACCATAGGGGGATTTCACCGCCACGCTCCTGACGGACAGTTTTTTGGCCGGAAGAATATCGTTTATAGTGTCCCCGACAATAACTGTATTGGCGGGGTCGGCCTTCATCAGAGCCATTAGCGAAGAAAACATCTCCGGGTCCGGTTTAATTTTAGTGACTTCGTCTCCACCAATTACTTCAGAAAAATATTCGTTCCAACCGAGCTTGTTTAATATGCCATCAATATTCCTTCGCCATTTAGTAGTCGCAATACCCAACTTATAGCCACTTTCATAAAGTGATACAACTGTTTTGCTGGCGCCATTGAGTGGGTTACTTGAGTCAACAACCGTATGCCTGGCTTTTAGTGTAAAGTCATTCTTTAGAGAGGCAAAATTTCCATCCGTGAACATCCCAAACATATGGTCTAAAGAAAAGCCAATGTGCCTTACTATTTCTGTTCGGGGCTAGCTCGGTAAGCCGTTTTGGGTCATGGCATAATTGAATGCTTCTACAATCCCATCAGATGAGTCTATCAGGGTACCGTCTAAATCAAAAATTATTGTCTTTTGCATTAGTTAAATAGTTTTTCTACTTTGCCTTTGACGTCAGCTAAGGGGATTTCGTAAACCTTGTCAATAGTTCCCAGACTCAGCTCGGCCACTAAGATTGAAAACTGGCCAACCAGTACAGAAGAAACATCTCCGGTAAACGTCAAGCCCCCAATCCAGCCTGCAAACTCAGGGCTGCCATCGATTATGACTCTGCCTTCGACAACTTCTATGCCCTCCCCCGGCAGCCCCAGAACAACGGCGTTGGTTATGCGACCCGAGGCCAGCTGACAGCGGACGATATCGTATCTCTTGGGCAAATGATGAAATCGCGGCATGTCGAAACCTATAATATTTATGCTGTATGCCAGCGAACTTAATTTCATAAGAGTTCCTCGTGTATACAAGGGGCTGAGCCGGTTGTTTTCGAGTTCGAAAACGCGGGGGCCGTTGTGAATCCAAAAATTGCCTGGCGCCGTTGGCGAAAACAGCTGATAAACGAGTGCAACTGCTAAAACTATACCAGCATAGGTTCCGCTGTTTGGCTTCACTCTGGGTTTTGATTTTGGTTTTACTTTTAAGTTTTTAGCAAAGATTTGTGAGAGGTCAAAAAAAGTGAAAAGGTAAAAGAGCAGTGGCAGCCCGAGCAAAACTGTCTTTACCAGAAACGGCAGCTCTACCAGAAATGAAACATAGAAAAGAACTGAGGCGATTATCCAGACCAGCAGAACAAAGATTCCGAACAGATAATCACGAAAATAGAAATGTCCCAGACCGGGAAGCAAAACATTCAGCAGTAATCCAAACCATAAAGAGCCGGCAAACTTCATAAGTCTCCTTAATCAGAAAAAGATTTAGTCATTGATACGACCATAAGCCTGTAATTCCGCAAAAAGATCTGCTTGACTGAACAATTAAATGGGTACAATCTAATAGTGGTATAAATATTGCATCTGGTTAGATGTGAGAGAATTGGGTAACAGCTTAACAGCCAACCTGCCATCAGGTTAAGCCAGGAGAAGGTCGTTTGAAGCTTAAAAAGGAACAAAACAGCTTAACTGAGCGTAAAACAGTTGTTCGGAGTAGAATTAGCTTAGTGCAGTTACCTGATTTAGTTGGATTAAAGAAAGTAAATTGCTGCCTGACAGGCATTAAATAACATCGGAGGCGTTAATGGTCCGCTTTTCTATACAATTATTTGGCATTACGGTATTTGCCATAGCAATGATCTGGGTGGTCGGTTCCGGCGAAGCTGTGCAATCTAATGCATCATCTGAGCCTGTTTATTGGGCGGACACCATTCAGATTGACCTGACCGGAAAAAAGAATGAATCCGATGAAATAAAGTCGCCTAAAGAGAAAAGAGATTCATTTTTCAGAGATATCAAAAAACTCAGCCAGGTAGCTTTTAATATTCGCAATCACTATATGGAAGAAGTTGACACCGAAGAGATAATCAAGGCCGGTATCAGGGGCATGCTTTCTGACTTAGACAGGTTTTCGGTGTTGATGGAACCGCGCTCGTATGATGCACTGATGGAATCTACTCAGGGCAAGTACGAAGGTCTGGGCATGGTCATAGATTCCCGCGATGACAGAATTGTAATTATCTCTCCTATCGAGGGTTCTCCGGCTGACAGACGCGGACTCCGGGCCGGCGATATAATCTGGAAAATTGAAGATACTGAAACCAAGGGCATGCGCACTTCGGAGGCTTCCAAGCTGATGCGAGGCACCGCCGGAACGTCTATCAACTTAACTATCAAAAGAACTGGTATAGATGAACTAATGGAGTTTGAAGTAAATCGGGCGGTCATTGAACTCAAGTCTGTCAATTACTCAGGCATCGTGCCCGGCACCGATATCGGCTATGTCAGGCTGTCCAAATTTGCCGAAGAGACAAGCCATGAACTTCGGGAAGCAATCAGCGAACTCAATGATCAAAATGTATCAGCACTTATATTTGACCTTCGTTCCAACGGCGGCGGCTTACTTGACCAGGCCATCGAAACAGCCGAACTGTTTCTTGAAAAAGGTCGCGAAGTTGTCTATACCAAAGGCAAATATGCCGACACCGAGCGCCATTTTTATTCAAAGCGCGAACCTATTTTCCCTGACAAACCCATAATAGTTCTGGTAGACGAAGGTACCGCTTCGGCCTCAGAAATCGTTGCCGGCGCCATTCAGGACTGGGACCGCGGTCTTATAATAGGCAGCGACACTTACGGCAAAGGGCTGGTTCAGCAGATTTTTCCAGTATCAAACGACCGCGACTTGCGACTAAAGCTGACAACCGCCAAGTATTATGTACCCTCCGGAAGATCTATCCAAAGACCGGACCGGCAGAATAAAGGGAGTCACAAATCGAAGACGATGATGACGAAGATGAAGACAGCGATTCCATGAAAGTTTCTAACAAAGAAATTTTTTATACCAATGGCGGCCGGGTAGTTTATGGCGGTGGTGGCATAATTCCTGACGTAACAGTAGATCGTGACACCTATAAGCCGATAGAAATCAATATGGTCAGACAGTCTATGTTCTTTGACTATGCTATCAAATATGTCTCTGAGCATCCTGACGTGAAACTAAATTTTGAGGTCACAGACGCTATGGTTGAGGACTTCAGAATATTTACAGAAGAAAAAGAATTCAGCTATAAGACAAAACTTCAATTATCATTAGAGGACCTTGAAGAATCTATTGCTGACGACAGCCAGCGGGACTTTCTGCAGCCGGCAATTGATTCTCTTTCATCGCTTATTGAATTTGAGAAAGCAAAAGACTTTGATAAATCCCGTAAATATATCAAAAGAGCAATCAAACGTGAAATAGTTTCATCAATCGCCAGCGAGCGCGGTGTCTATGAAGAAATAGTTCTCAAGACAGACGACGGCGTACTGAAAGCGGTTGAGCTTTTGCAAAACCCCAAAGAGTACAGCAGACTATTAACAGAAGGTAAAAAGAAGGCAGAACTGTAAAAAACTGAAGTTTAGATTACAAAAAAGAGCCCAACTTTACAGTCGGGCTCTTTTTTTATTGCAATATATGGTGAACTGCTAATCTGCCCTCGATTCACCGGCGCCCCGCTTCTCAAATCTGCTTAGCAGCCAGATTTTGTTGTCGTATGAAAACAGAAGAGTCATCGGACGATTCTGAGTTCTGGTGCTGTCCATCAGATAACACTCAATCATGGCGACTTTCTCTGTATAAATTATCACCGGTTCACCAAAAACTTCGAATGCAAAACTGTTGTCCGCACCATAAACAAATTTCAAAAGCGAATCTGAGCTCTGTCCAATATCAAGAATTTTCACCGACAGGACAGAATCGATAGCAGCTCGGTTCCTGGCCAGCACGCCATTTTGCAAATACGACAGTTTCTCTTTGATAAGAGGTATGTGATCTCTTGATGGTGTGCTTTGATCGGCGCAGCCAAGTAAACAAGTGAACATTACCGCAGTCACAAGTATCCGGTATTTGGTACTGGTTTTCATCATCTAAAAATCAAACCCATCAAATCTATACTGTCCGTTGCCCCGGCGTGTCAGCTTGCCGCTTTCATTCAAGTTTGCCACTACTCTGGTCGCTACCAGATTCCAGAACCACCAGCGATGGCCAAAAAACAAGAAAGTTTTATTGTGAGCTTGACCTATCTTTGTCAGTTTGTTGAAGGCCTCGGCCATAATCGGATCAATACCTGTTCTCAAATGGACAAGCATGGGGCGGATAGTTGTAGAATCCACCATAAATGATTCCGGAAAATACTCTTTTTTATATTCCCAGTGCACTTCTACTCCTGCCATAGGAGCGAACATAAAACCAAGAGGACAGGTTATTTGAGGTATGGTGTCGCCGTAGATAATTTGATAACTGCTGCCGCTGGTGATTAGCGCATAGAAACAATTACCGCTGACGGCTTCGTCTCCTTCTACCATATACATATAGTATGGAATTTGGGCATTGCAAAAGTCTGTGCGGTCAAAAAGATTAAAGGGAGCTGTTCCGGTAATGAAGCTCCTTCCCATATCAAACCAAAGAGATAAAGCGGTTACCACCGGGTAAGGTCGATACAAAACCGAGCCTCCATCCATAAAGGCGTCGCTGTCATTAACAATTATCCCCGCCTCTACCAGCGTATCAAGCACCTCCCAATAAGAGTCTATATTTACTGATAACTTACTGGTGATTTTGTCAGCGATTTCAATCGCCAGCTTTTTACTTTCTGCCGCTTCAGACTTGTTTATCGCCGGGATAGCGGACCTGAATCTATTTCCCTCTTTGCGGTAATAACCTCTGGTCGACATATACTCAAGATGGTCAATTACAAAAGAGCTGTCACAACCGGCCATCTCAGCAATCTCTCCGGCACTTTTGTTTTCTGAAACCAAGAATGGCATTACTCTGGAAAAATCGTAGTCGAGGTCCATATGCCTGCCGACCATGGGCGGCAAAGTAATTTTTTTCTGTAGATACGGCTTTATTCCAGCTGGAGGTTTAATAGAGTAAGAGCCTGAGTCGCGAAAGAAAATCTGATAGTCGAGAAGTTCATCAAGCGTATCTATCACATGATAAAGCAAAAGCTCATAATTAATTTCACCATAATTACCGGGTACCCAGAAAATCGCCTGTGTTGAAACAGTATCGTTTCCATAAAGCGCATAATTAGCTACTAATTTTCTTTCTGGCGAATATTTTTCTCCCCTGCAAGAAACACGGGTAACAACCGTTACAAACTGAATGTATTCTTCAGTATTGATTAGTTTCAGCTGCACGTTATGCCTGCCCCAGCCAAGACTCCCCAGGTCGTATTCCGAGACAACATATTTTATAATTTCTGACTTTTGAGCAAATCCGGAGTTGGCATCTGCAAAAACGAGCAACACTAACAGTATCATTAATCTAACTTTGCGCACTTACTCTATCCTTTACGAATTTCCTGGCAGCTAATTGACCGCAGGCGGCATCAATATCCATGCCTCTGCTCTTGCGAACAGTTACTGCCCTGACTTTTTGATTTAATTCTTTGCCGAACCAGTTGATTTTGTCATCTGAGGGACGCTTAAAATCAAGGCCCGGTACCGGGTTGTAGGCTATCACATTTATTTTACACCGCAGCCCCCTGACCAGACGACTCAAATCTTCAACATCCTGTTTAGTGTCGTTAAATCCAGCAAATAAAATATACTCGAAAGTTACCGGAAGGTTCGAACTGTCGGCGTACCGCCTGACGGCTTTCATGAGATTATCAAGTTTGAACGTTTTGGCG
>JADFLZ010000136.1 GCA_022564135.1 Candidatus Zixiibacteriota bacterium | reverse complement strand
TCATGGTCACCATCGCGGACTACAACTCTCATTCCCTCGGCAACTTCATAAAGTCCGGGGTCGCCGGTTATCCTGCTCTGATTAGCCAGCACTGTATCGTTGGTAGTCATGTTTATCACATGCCAATAAGTCTGTTCCGGCCTGTCTTCGAAAACAACCTGATAGTCAGAACCGCTAAGAGCACCAGCATCAAAAATAAGAGGCGAAACAGTACCATCGGATGGCAGACCTGTGCCGCTATAGTTGTGGTCAACAGTACTGACGGCATCAAAAAATCCAGCCGGGTCGGTAGTTGGCGTAACTCTTATTACATTTGTATTAATGTCCGGCTGGCCAAAACCAGATTGTAGAGGGTCAACACCGGTGACAGTATCCCCCTCGTCAAAAGCAGCTAAACAGTACCAGTATTCGACACCGTTAAAAAGACCGGTATCTATGTATGAATGCTGTATGGGGTCGCCGGGATTTAAAACTGTGTATGTTGACAGCGGAGAATAATCCAAAGTCAGACAGCTGTTGCCCGTATTATAATTGGTAACTCCCCAGGTTTTGCCCTGATTATCACTTCTATAAAGTTTATAGCCAACGAAATCCTGAATTCCAGTCAGCGGATCAAAGCTGACTTCGGACGTATCGCTCCAGAACAGATAATTTTTTTCATCGCCAGCACGAGCGCTAAGAACCGGCGTTGCAGGTGGCTGAGGCCCGATAAAGTTGGCGTCATATAGAGATTGTGCCAGCGAAGCATTATCCCTGAAATCGGCTTCGTCTGCTCCGGCTATAATGGCATAGACTACCCGTACGGTTTGACCGGGAGCCATTGATATGCCGTTTACACACTGGATATAGAACTGGTCTGTCGGCGGCAGCGAAACATCAAACTGCGTAGAATTTATCATGGCATAACGACCGGGATCGGTATTCGGCAGAAAAGCCCAGTCATCGGTACGAAACGCTGTCATGCCGATATTATTGGGAGTCTCCAGCAGCTTTGTGCCCAGAATACCTGTTGGGAATTGCAGTCCCCAGCCGGGATCCTTACCTAAGTTGTCATAAATCCAGGCCAAATTTTCCAGCGAATCAAAGGCTACCAAATCCTCAAGCCTGCCGTTTTCTCCGCTTCCGTCCGGTCCGCCTACATCAATATCAATATAAAGCCCAAAAGCCAGGCTGTCGTAAGTCGTCGATGAAGTGTTCGTAATTTCCAAAATAACAAACATGAAATCTTCGTTATAACAGTAATTCCATTGCAGTATGGTGTGAGTCAGTTCAAGTCCGAGTACCGAAGTTCCGCTGGCAGCATCACCCAGACGGTAATGAGAATCCTGAAGTGATGTTGGCCCACCCGGGTCAAAGCTTGCTGAGAGAGAATTATAAACGGTGTTGTAAACAAAACTGCTCGAGGAGTTCTCCCAGACCCTCCAGCCATAAGCAGGACTACCAAAGCCAAGACCGACCGTATCAGACGGGTCATAAGACAAATAACGACTGGTATCTGTCGACAAAAGGATTTTGTAGGGATTAGCAGCTAACGAATCTGTCTGGAGCGCCTGAAAATCATCATAGGAGTTTGCTACAATTGTGTCACCAAGTGAGTTAACTCCGCCGATCCAATAGCGTACTTCGGCCAGATAGTCATGCCCGGAACCGCGCGGCCATTCCCCTGAAGGCAGGCCAAAAAACATATAGCCGCCGATATAGCCCCAGTTATCAACTGTGGTGGCAATGTTACCAACATTATGTATAATCTGGTCAACAGTCGAGGGCTTAGGAGCCAGCTGCGGACCGTTGCTTCCAGTCGGAGGATCCGGCTGATAGATCGGCCTGGAGAAAGCTGCCATTGAAAGTGCCAGAACTAACACTAAACTTATTTGAAAAATTCTGATATTTTTACCTGTCTGTAGCATCTGCTTTAACTCCAATTAAAAACTAAACCCGAAACCGGTTCTAATAGTCCGCGGGGGTGAAAAATTCTGCGGGTCATGGTCGTATAAACTGTCATAAAAACTTATTTCAGCGGCGTCCAGAGCCAATCCGGCACCAATGGAATTGCCGTCGTTATCCGGCCGGCCGGTATTGGTATAAACACCCAGGATATTTCTCTTATTAAACAAGTTGTCTACTTCGACAAAGAAACTCATACGCCGCGAATTCAAGCCACCAAATGTAAATTCTTTGTTGAACCTCATGTCAACTCTGTAATTCGAAGGCAGTCTGGCTTCGTTACGTTCGCCAAGTCTCGAACCTTTATTGTCAGTTGAAGTGTATGGCAGACCCGAACCGTAACTTCCGACAAAACTGACGTTCCAGGCGCCGGGAATCTGCATACCAAAAAACTTAGCATCCCAGTTAGCCGGAGCCCGAAATAACATAAGCGCGGTAATTGTATGACGCTGGTCAAAATCCAGGGGATATTCGGAAACCGGCGCCAGGGTGTCTGTTACTGAAGTGATATAAGTGTAATATGGTTCAAGTGCCGTGGAGCCGATACCGGTGGCAATCATATAGCTATAAGAGATAGAACCGCTCAAATATCCGCTGCCCGGAAACTTTTCAATAGTCAAGTCGACACCTTTTACCGAACCATAATCATCATTGTCAAAGTGAGTAACCGGTAGACCTGCTACCTGGAAAGATGAACGGGTAGTTACCAGATCGTCGATATCTTTGAAATAGGTAACGACCTTCAACCTCGTATTTCTGTCTATCAAATGGTCAAGGCCCAGCTCGTATGAAGTTGTCTGCTCGGGATTGAGATCAGGATTACCCAATAGCGGATAACCTGTTGAAACATCCCCTTCCAAATTCGTATAAAGATATCTGAAACTCGGCTCCTGATAAAAAAGTCCGTAGTTGAAATGCATTTTAGATCTTGAGGATATCGGGAACGAAATTCCAAGACGCGGAGCCCAGCGTGTTTTGGAGTCAGCTTGTTTATAAACCGGGGTAAAGCCGCCGGGATTTACATTATAAGAAATATCAGCATCGCGATAATCAACACGCAGGCCCAGGTTGATGATGAATTCTTTATATTCCATCTTATCCTGCACAAAACCAGAGATATAGCTGGGACTGCTGTTATATTTTTCGCCGTAAGGATTATTATTATAAAATAGCTTGTAATCCCAGTCTATCTTGTATTTTCTCCACTCAAAACCGGCTTTTAGCTGATTGGTCTTGTTGACCTGACCGACCACATTAAACTTATAGGCGCTGTAGATTGACTCCCGCCATCCGAATGTAGGTTTAAAGTCGTCTCCAACTGTAAAGCCCGTGGCCTGACGGACATCAGAGTAATCTCTGTTGCCGGCATAATTGTCATCATCAATTGTGCCGTCATAGTTTCCTGAAGAATCTAAAGAATAGCCCGGCCATTGATCCCAGTATAAATCAAAAAGTGCGCCCGGAGCTGATTTGTAATTGGTCATGAAATAGCTGAAAGAGTTCGTTATAATCAATCTTTCACTAACAGAATATAGACCGCTGATACCGGCCAAAAATGAGTTCTTTTTGAATGAAGGAAGACCGTCAAGATTTAGATCATAGGATATTCCGTTAACGTCGCGGTGAATATATTCCTCGCCTGATTTATCATGGTAGCTGAAATTGGCTTTTATATTAAATCTCTGACTGGGCTGCAGCGAGAGTTTGGTCGTACCGGTATAAGAGACCGAGCCGTTATGAGGCAAATATGAGGGATCGTGCAGATATTCGCCGGCTACGAAAAAAGTGTTGCGCGAAAAACCTGCACCCGGTATCGGACCTGACAGATTGAAACTTGCAGAACGATTGCCTACTCTGTTAAGACCGGCCCATTCTCCACTTAATACGTTATAAGGATGCGTCATGCCTTCATACATTTTAAATCCGCCGTGATAAGACTCGCCGCCCTCACGGGTAATAGCGTTGACAACACCGGAAAGAGCCTCACCATACTCAGCCGTAAATCCGCCGGAAGTCAAAGACAGCTGTTCTAAAGAACTGGGCATGATTTTGATTCCCGACTGAGATATAAACGGGTCCTGTACATTAAAACCGTCAAAATAATAGGATATCTGTCCGGCACGACCACCTCTTACGTGCAGGTCATTGTCACGATCGACTATTACGCCGGGATAATTGGTCAAAACGGATTTTACTGTAATAATATTGGGGAGATATTTTAAATGATCAGCCGTAAAAATTACTTTAGAAGCTGTCAAATCTTTTTGAATTACCGGATTTTCTGCCGTTACAATTACTTCTTCCTGCAACTTGAGAGTAGCTTGATTGATTGCGAAATTGACAGGAGTGGTAAGGTCAATCAAAACCTGGACATTCTTATGAACTATTCTTTTATAACCGACACTGGTCACGGAAATATCGTATTTTCCTACCGGCAGATTGATAACGAAAAATTCCCCGTCCACATCGGTTTTAGTCGCAAACGAGGTTCCGTTGATTCTTACTGTCGCTCCGACTATCGGTTTTCCGGTCTTGCTATCTTCAACTAAACCAGAAATTTTTCCGACTACTCCCGCCTGAACTATTGTTGCGCTCAAAAACACTAGTACTAACGGAACTAGCAGTAGAATTTTTTCATTCAAACGGCTTAAAAACTTTTTCTTATAAAAAAACCTGTCCCTATTATAAGTGACTCTTTTATTAGTCATAAATTTGTTTATCGGCATTTAGTGCAACCCTTTAAGCAAGCGTCTGGTATTTTATCGGAGCCCCCGCAATAAACTTGACTCTTTTAGACAATATTAAAACGGAATTATTTTCCCACCTCAGAATAAGAGGAACTTCCCTAATCTTAAGATTTATCGAGGTTTTCCGATATCCATCCAATACGCCGGGCTACCAGTCTGTCTGCAGGCTTGGCAATCTGGCAAAAATGGAGTAAGCAGGAGAAGAAATAGAAAGCAACTTTGTTGACATGAGAATTGGCATAAACAAAACACTATTTCTCTTAATCAGTTGGGCTATAATTGCTTTTACTGTCCTTTCTCCGGAACCTGCTTTTTCGCAGAGAAGCCGAACCAGAATTGCAATTTTTGTAAGCGACAGCCTTACTTCTACTGCCAGGACCTTAAGTGGCGCCAAAAACATTATTAAACGGGAACACCCCGATGCTCAGTTTGACAAATATGTTATCAAACGTGGCGTCCTAATAGATACTGCGATCGTCAACAGTTGCCGGGCTAACAAAACTAACATTATACTGACCGTTGGCTCATCGGCCACAGAGTTTGCCAAAAGAAACTTTAAGAAGATTCCCATTGTATTTTCGAGCGTAAAATATCCGGCTCTTTCGGGCTTTGTTAGCAGTTCATCGGGAACCGGCAACAATATTACCGGCGCCTCACTGGATATCCCTATAAATGTTCAATTTTCATATTTTAAACAGATATTACCTAAGTTAGAAAAAATCGGCGTCCTCTATACGGAAAGCACCGCCCCGCTGATTCCTTCGGCAAAAATCGTGGCGCGCGAACTTGGCCTGACCCTGGTGCCGGTGTTAATTAAAGAACCTAAGGATCTCCCCAAAGCGCTCGATTCACTGGCGAAAATCACTCAGGGACTTTGGTCAGTTGCTGATCCGGAACTTTTTGGTCCGCAGTCAACCAGGTATATTTTAAAAACAACTTTACACAAAATGATTCCGTTTATGGGATTCTCCCGCCACGTGGTGAAGTCTGGTGCCTTGTTCGCTCTGGACTTTGATTACAAAGCCATAGGCTATCAAGCGGGAGATATCGTAAATAAGTTGATAGATGGAGCCGACGCTTCGGAAATCAGAGTGACTTCAAGCGATGTAATCTATTTTCACTATAACGAAAAGACTGCCAAATATATAAAAATCAAAATTCCGCCTGAACTGATAGCGGTAGCCAGGGAGGTTTACAGATGAACCTCCGTAAATGGTTTTACAACCTCAAGCTGCGTACCAAAGTGCTGCTTCCAATTGTGGTTATTCTCTTAATCAGCAGCCTGGTTACCAGTACTTATATGATCAAGAGACAAGCACACGGAATCAGACGCGAACTGGAGACTGCCGGTGAAACAATGATTAGAATGCTGGCTGTCAATGCCGAGACCGGAGTAATTCTGGAATCGCAATATGAACTCGATGAAATGCTTACGCTCCTGCATGGCTTTAATGTAGTACGCTATGCCGCTATTTACTCAATTGATAACAGACTTCTG
>JADFLZ010000135.1 GCA_022564135.1 Candidatus Zixiibacteriota bacterium | reverse complement strand
CAAAATTCCGGCCAGAGTCGAAATCCGGATGCCGATAATCTCCCCGACCGGCGGCCTGAAATCATAGGGGAGAATCTGTCTTGAGGGAAAAAGGCCGACTTTTTCACTACCGGTAATAGCTATAATATCTTCATAGAAATCCAGAGCTTCAGCAGATGACTGAGTTACCACCAGAATTGGCCCTTTTTGAATATTTGCCAGATTTGCTAAAGAAGATACGAGAATAGCCGGCGAAGAGCCCTCTAAGCCACTGACGCTGATAGCGTCTAAGTTATTTTGGTTCAGCATTTTACAGAGCTCAATCTGGGGCTGGTGCTCGGCCCAGGCGGAGAATATTGATGCTATGGGGTTTATAGTCGATTTGAGGGCCTGAGGCAAATTTTTCTCCTTAATATAGGGCAGCACAAAAGCCCCGTCTGAATAAACAGGCAGGGGTATCAATAAATATCACTTTCTACAGAAATATAGGGGAAAACAGCCAATAATGGCAAAGAAAATAAGTTTTTTGTTGAAGAAAGTAGTGTTAAAGCGGTAGAATCAATTCGATTGATAAAACAGAGATATTTTTAGAAAGAAGGAGAATCATAATGTCAAGCTATCAGAAGCTTGTTGACGTAATTAACGCAGCTCAGGGGGACGTAGACAAGGCCGAAGGCGGCAATAAAGCTGCTACCGGTCGGGTTCGTAAAGCAATGCAGGAAATTAAGAAAGTTGCTCAGGATGTCCGTAAGGAAATGCTGGCACTTCGCGAAAAATAAACCAACTACACCTACCTCTGCCCGAATAAGCCCGCTTTATTAGTGGGCTTATTCGATTTTAAACTGCTATCAAAAATAAACTCGGGCGGAAGGCTCTGATAGGGGTTGCTTTAGTTGTTCAAAGCTACTTCTTCGCCTATTTCCATCTGGTCATATCCGGAAGCAACGTGCTGGTATAAAACAACTATCGAGATTCGTCTGTTTCTGGGGTCACCCGGGTCGTCCATGATCATTGGCATTCTGGAAGCAAAACCCCGGACTTCGTTAACCTGCTCGTAATCCAGTCCTGACACATCCATAAGCCGCCTTGCAGAATTGGCTCTGGCTGCAGAAAGCTCCCAGTTAGTGAAATCGCCATCGGAGCTGGAAGCATCAGTATGGCCTTCTATTACCAGCTTGTTGGTTAATT
Organism: Candidatus Zixiibacteriota bacterium; assembly: GCA_022564135.1. GTDB lineage: Bacteria > Zixibacteria > MSB-5A5 > GN15 > FEB-12 > JACZWU01. The sequence goes on along the minus strand of JADFLZ010000135.1, from coordinate 5,041 downwards.
TCCCCAGTTCATGGGCAATAATCATGAGCAAGATGGCGCTGCTTTTAAGAAGTTTATCTGAACCGGGTTCGAAAAAAGCGCCGTCATCGGATTCGTTAAGGGTTATCCGCAGCCCATCTGAAGTAAGAGAAATACTGATATTCTTTTTAAGTTTATTAAAGACCTCTTGTTTTTCGAATTCATTCAGAATGTTTTTGGCGGTTAAAGTCAGCTTCTCTTTTTCAGCCTTGGTCGGACCGCCCGACTTTTCTCTTTCTTTGGGGGCGGCTCTCTGGCTGGCGGCTTTTGCTTTCATGGGACTTGAACTGCCTTTGAGCATACCCGCTTCCACTTTCTGACTGAATTTTCCGGGGTCTCTGAAATAACCGGCGACTGCTTTTCTTACCTCCGGCTTCTGGCCTACCAGCCACATTACCAGAAAGAAAGCCATCATGGCCGTCATAAAATCAGCAAGGGCTACTTTCCAGGCACCGCCATGGTGCCCGCCATGACCCCTACGTTTTTTCTTCCTTATTATTATCGGCTGCAGTTGTTCTTCGGACAAAGCAGTTATCTCCTCTTAGCTTTATCGCAGGCATTTTCCAATTCGATAAACCCAGGGCGAACTTCTGCATAAAGGGACCGGCGAGCGAATTCTACGGCGATAACTCCGGCCACCCCTTTGTGAAAAGACAACAGAGCATGTTTCATGCAGCTAAAATACTGTTTGGTTTCGTTATTTCGCAGAGCCATGGTGCGCGCCAGGGGACCAAAGAAACCATATGAGGCAAATATGCCGATAAAGGTACCTACCAGCGCTGCCGCAACTTTCTGACCGATGACGGCCGGAGGACCGTCTATGTATGACATTGTTATAACAATTCCCAATACCGCTGCGACAATTCCAAGTCCCGGAAGAGCGTCTGCTATGGAGCTCAATGCCTCAGGCGGCAGATTCTCTTCTTCGTGCATCACTTCAATATCTTCGTCCATCATATCTTCAAGGTCATGCGGCTGCACCGAGCCGGTAATAATGACGCGCATTGTATCTGAGAAAAATGTGGAAGCGTGATGATTTTTAAGAAAGGTCGGATAACGTTTGAAGATTTCACTCTCCTCCGGCTTTTCGATGTGGCTTTCGAGTCCGACCAGGCCGTCTCGGCGGGCAATGTTGAATACTTCAAACATCATAACCAGCAGGTCTTCATAATCCTGCTTGACTAATCCGCCTTTAAACACTCCGGTAATCTGGGATATAAGATTCTTTATGACCGACATCGGATTGGCAATTATCAAAGCACCGAGAGCAGCGCCAAAGATAATTAATACTTCCGAAGGCTGGTGTAAGGCTAAAAGCTCCCCCCCATGCCACATATACCCACCTGCTACAGAGGCGAGAACAATGATTGAGCCAACGATGAAAGCATGTGTAAAATTCCTTTTTTACGGTTCTTAAAGAGTAGCTGATAGTCCTTTACACTTGTCTTTTCGACAGTTTCGCCAAAAACCTAATGTTTAGCAGATAAGACCCCCCCCAGCAGCCATAAAAACCTCATTTGGGGCTTCATAAAACTTGTTTGGCTGGGCTGGCTTTTATACATTCTCCGCAACCACAAACCCTGCATATACTAAAAAGGACCGGATTTATGCGCTTACTTTCTGATAAGAGATTCCTGTTGGTGCTGGTCGCCTCTATTATGATTTTGGCAGTTCAATATGCATTTGCCTCTTCTGAGTCCGGCAGCAGCGGACATGGAGACGGGGTTCTGGAGATTTTGATTGCCCTGATCGTGATTCTTCTGGCAGCGAAAATTGGCGGCGATTTGTTCGAACGAGTCCACCAGCCGGCTGTTTTGGGTGAATTAGTAATGGGCATGATAATCGGGAATCTTCACCTTTTAGGCATAGATATTTTTGAACCGTTTAAGCATGATATTACTCTGGAAATCTTGGCCGAACTGGGGGTGATTATTCTTCTTTTTGAAGTCGGCCTTGAGTCTACAGTGCGGGAAATGATGAAAGTCGGCCTGGCTTCTTTCATGGTGGCAATCATCGGGGTGGTGGTACCATTCTTTTTGGGCTGGGGGGTAGCACTATGGTTTTTGCCCGAAGCCTCAACTTTGGTACATCTGTTTGTGGGGGCAACTCTGACGGCTACTTCGGTCGGAATCACGGCCAGAGTTTTAAAAGATATCGGTAAAATGCGCACCAAAGAGGCCAAGATAATCCTCGGTGCAGCTGTCATCGATGACATACTTGGCCTGATTATATTAGCGGTTATAACGGGAGTGATTTCTGCCGCAGCCGCTGGCTCTACTGACGGAATCAGCTCGGCTGCTATTCTCTGGATTATAGCCAAAGCGGTATTGTTCATTTTGGGCGCAGTAGTACTGGGAGCCTATGTTCTCCCCCATTATTTCAAGTTAGGGCTTAAAATGAAAGTAAAGGGTGTGCTTTTGTCGCTAAGCCTGCTGGTCTGTTTCCTGCTGGCATATATTGCCGGCAAAGTTGGGCTGGCACCGATTGTAGGAGCCTTTGCGGCCGGACTCATTCTTGAAGAAGTCCATTTCAAAGAATACAATATGCGTGGCGAGTATAAGATCGAAGATCTTCTGGCTCCGATTGCTGTATTTTTGGTGCCCATATTCTTTGTTCGGATGGGTATGTTAGTTGACCTGACTACATTTAAGCAGGTAGAGATACTTGGTTTTGCGGCAGCGTTGACTTTTGCAGCAATTATTAGTAAGCAGGTCTGTTCGCTGGCGATTTTTGATAAAACCATCAACCGCTTTGCTATTGGGCTGGGAATGATTCCCCGAGGCGAAGTAGGCCTGATTTTCGCCGGAATCGGCGCCAAATTAGTGCTGGATGGTAAGCCTGTCATTGATATTGGCACCTATTCAGCGGTAGTAATAATGGTGGTAATTACTACTCTGGTCACTCCCCCGGCGCTGAAGTATGTCTTGTTGCGCGGGGATAAGGCGGCCCAGTTAAAAGCATCCTGAAATTAACAGGCTCAGATTAGCTGTATCCGAGGACTCAAGGGAGCTTGACTTTGGGTGGGGGTTAGCTATATTCGCAATTCCAAAATTGATCGCGGGGCAAAGTCCCGCAGTCGCAAGTGAGACTTGCGAATTGAAAAAATTGATCGCGGGGTGGAGCAGTCTGGTAGCTCGTCGGGCTCATAACCCGAAGGTCGCAGGTTCAAATCCTGCCCCCGCTATTAAATAATCCCCCTCTAGTAAAGTCGCAGGTTCCTTTCGTTTCACTCAAGACTATAGCAAATCCTGCCCCCGCTACCAAATTCAAAAGCCGGCACTAGCCGGTTTTTTTGTGTCAAAGAAATCCACCGCAAGCGGTTGGGCCACCCGTCTCTTTCATTACCAAGAAGCCAGTGTCGCCAGACAATCTGTGTCTCGGTTTTCAAGGCACATCGCCCACTTTGTCTGACAACGAACAATTGCGTCACTTTGTCAAGCTATCGACTGCAGGTCACAGTGTACATGACATCCTGATCAAAGCTGCCAAAGAAACCGCCGGTTACATGGACGGTTCCACATTCGAAGCCCTCAGCTTGATCCCAGCCAAGCAATTGACATTCTTCGTCGGCGTTTTTTTGGTCGCAGTTGCCAACAGGTTGGCCTTGGTATCCACCGCTCGGCTCCAAAGTGAACTTCTTGGTTTCAGAAGGTCCAAAAAGGCCACAGCCGGTGCACGTCGCTATCAGTGCGATGAGCATTACTGCCAACGGGATTTTCTTTTTCATGATCACAACCTCACTAAAGTTTCTCAAGCGATTATCAAGAGAACAAACACGATGCTATAATAAGGTTCACCTTTTTATATTCATTTCCTTAAAATGCAAATAAATCTGCCACACACAAATATTGCGGGGATAGGTCACCCCAATTGTTTTCTATTGTTAGGACTTCCAAAGCAGTTTCTGCTTTAGTAATGTCAATTTGCCAATTTATCGTTTCGTTCTGGTTTACCTTAATCCATAATTTATTTAGTCTTCAAAAAGTTTTAATTCCCAATTGCTGAGATAAATAATAGCAGCAACAATACCAATGGCGACGAAGCTACCAACAACAAAAAAAGCGGTCTTGGTGGGAGATGATTTCCTAACATTGACATATTTCACATCACTGAGTTTAATTTCGACCGGATCGCCACCAGTCCGCCGCCCCCCCTTTAGATAAACCTTTGTTACACCGACTATCATTTCTCTTTCGACGTCAATCGTACCGCCCTCCTTATCAAACATTACCACATCACCGGAGACAAGACTGACGCTATTGATATGTTTTGGAGGTTGTTTACCGACCTCGTCCATAGTAAATTTCACATTTGATGTGCAGCCAATAACGCTGTTAAGGAATGCAATCAAAGTAACCGTGCAAACAAAACGGAGAAACATAGTGGCCGATAACCTCCAATTACTTATGGTGAAACCCTCCGTTTTGTTGCTTGGAAACCAAGCCCCTCTTTCCATAAAAATGAACATTGTAGACTCTCTTCTCGAATCTTTACATTCGATTGTTTAGTTTTGTTTGGCTCTGTTCAGTCTAGAGACCAGTATAGCATTTGCCGTGCCCAACTTTCATAGCCTGTCACAATGTCCGTAACTACCTAATGAATATTGACATATGGAAAGTCACGTCTTAAGCAACTTTTCAGATCGATGGATACTTACTAATCCATACTGGATACTCTGTAATCAGACCACAAGTGATAAACGGACAGTGATAGACAATGAGACAGATGTTCAGAGTTTCCCTATGTTTCACTGAGGATCTCCGCTTGCGCTTGGACAAATTCTGCCCCCGCTATTTAGATATAACTAAGCGCAGGTTCCCCCACGCTTCGCTTTGGGATCTACGCTTTCGTTTCACTCAAGTTCTCCGCTGGCGCTTCGACAAACCGGTCCCCCGCTATTAAATACTAAACCGTTTGCATAAGCATTGGTTTCTTAGGATCTAGGGAAATATGATTGTGGTTTATTAATTTAATTCAAGCGAGGATTATTTCTACACGGGCGATACATCAGATAAATCAAAAC
>JADFLZ010000134.1 GCA_022564135.1 Candidatus Zixiibacteriota bacterium | reverse complement strand
CCGCAAAAAAGCTGCTCCAGCAAAACTATTCTTACAATTTGATGAGAAAATGTGAGTCCGGATAATGACCAGACTTCGTTTGCTTGTTTTAGTATGCTGTGGTCGAGTCCGTAAGGTCCGCCGATAACTATTTTGATTTCGTTTCTGCTGCTGACAGTAAGCTTCTCTAAGTTTTTTGCAAACGAACTACTATCGAACTTTTTTCCACTATCTGCCAGGGCGATCAGATAGCTGTCAGCCAGAACTTCTCTGAGCTTAGCGGCTTCCAGTCGTTTAATTTCAGCAGGGGAGAGTGCAGACGATTTGGCCGGTGAAGTAACTACAGTCCACTTGAGCCTGGCGTATTTTGAGAGGAGCTTTTCATAATGAGCGACAGCTTCGTCCAGCCAGCGATCTTTGGATTTGCCAACTGCCACAATTTCAAATTTGACCAAAAGTAAGTCCTTGAATTTATGCTAAGAAAAGAGAGCCTCGGTAAATTCTCTGGCATCAAAAGGCTGCAAGTCCTCGATTCCTTCACCAATGCCAATATATTCAATAGGCACCTGCAGCTCTGCTGCAATAGCAATGACCACGCCTCCTTTGGCGGTGCCGTCGAGTTTAGTAATAATGATACCGTCGCAGCCTACGGCTTCGCCGAACTGTTTCACCTGACTGACTGCGTTCTGACCGGTGGAACCATCGATAACTAACTTTGAATAGACAGTTGCATCAGGCAGCGCTTTGTTTATGGCGCGTTTTATTTTCTTCAACTCTTCCATCAGATTTGTTTTGGTGTGTAGTCTGCCGGCTGTATCTACTAAAAGTAAGTCAGCCTGGCGCGCTTTGGCAGCAGTTGCGGCATCAAAGGCCACCGCTGCCGGGTCGGAGCCTTCCTGAGATTTGACAATGTCAACTTTGCTTCGTTCAGCCCAGATTACGATCTGATCTACGGCGGCTGCTCTAAAAGTATCGCAGGCTGCAATAATTACTTTTTTGCCTTGTGACGACATGATAACCGAAAGTTTTCCGATAGTAGTTGTCTTACCGGCGCCGTTAACTCCGATAATGAGCCAGACCTCTGGCGTTTCTTTAATATCTTGCGGAACGTTACGATTCTCAATTGATAGTAGAGAAATGATTTCATCTTTCAGTATAGGAATTATATCTTCTGCTCGGATAAGATTCTGCTCTTTTGCTTTTACTTTGACAGTTTCTATCAGCCGCATGGTAGCTTTAACGCCAACATCGGCTTTGATTAGCGTCTCTTCAAACTCCTCCAGAAGCTGGTCGTCGATTTTCCGGTTTAAGACCAGGCGGGAGATTTTGCCAAAGATATTAGCTCTGGTCTTAGATAATGAACTCTTGAGTTTATTTAGAACGCCGGACATTAGTAAGTAGAGAACTAATTATCTTCACTGTTTTTTACCGGGGATTCGACTTTCGGACTAATTCTATCTACTACCGGTTGTGGAATCGCTTCGTCTGTTTCTGAAGAAGTTGTTTTTGCTGTCTCGTCTTTTTCGTCAATATAATCCGGAGCTTCCAGCCTGACCTCGCCGGTTTCCGGGTCGACCTGGCTGAACTTGACCGCCACAATTTGCGAAACGCCGGGGCTGGACATGGTCACGCCATAAAGATTATCTGCAGCTTCCATAGTGATTTTGTTGTGCGTAATGATAATGAACTGAGTGTTATCTGCAAAGCGGGCAATCAATTTCAAAAATCGGCGGCAGTTGGCATCGTCTAAAGGTGCGTCTATTTCATCGAGAATACAGTAAGCAGACGGTTTCACCAGGTATAGTGCAAACAATAGCGAGATAGCCGTCAGCGCTCGTTCTCCGCCGGACATCATGGTAATAGCAATAAGTTTCTTGCCGCGGGGGCGGGCAGTAATTTCAATATTTGATTCAAGCGGGTCGTTGGGGTTTTCGAGATATATGCTGGCTTCGCCGCCTTCGAATAATTCAGTAAACAGCATCTGGAAATTGGTTTTAACTTTTTCAAATGTTTCTTCAAAAAGTGTCCGGGCGGTTTTGTTTATTTTGGTAATAGTGGCCAGGAGATCATCGCGCGCCGCTTCAAGATCGGTTAGCTGCTTTTCCAGAAATTCTTTACGGCTGCTGGTTGACTGATATTCTTCCAGAGCCAGGAGATTGACAGCTCCGAAATTTTTCAAAAGCTCTTTTTGACTGGCAAGACGAGTGATGGCCTCGTTTTCGGGCATTTCGGGGATGGGGTTCTGGCTTTCAAACTCCCGGATATTTACGTTGTAGTCTTCTTGCATCCGCTCGGTGGTGACACTGAGCTCGTTTTCGAGAGTGCTCATTTGCATCTCAATAGTATGACTTTCTTTGCCGAGCTTGTCTTTAACCAGACGCAGTTCTTTCAGACGCTTTTCGGAACTGAATGTTTGTCCCTGCAGTTCATCGAACTTTTGCCTGAGTGTGCCTTGAGTGTCGCTGATTTCTGTGCGTGACTCAAAAGTAAGTTTAAGTCTGGTTTCAAGGTCTGCTGATCTCTTGAGCGAACTTTCTATTTCTTCCTGAGCGTCTTGTATCTCAGTAGATTTTGTCACTATTGTACTGGAAATTTCATCCAGCAGCTCTTTGGTGTGGTTTATTTTATTGTCGCACTGGTCAATCTGGCTCTGTGTCTCTACTGCTTTGACCTGAAGATTACTCACCAGCGACTGTGATTCTCCGGATAAGCGCTCTATCTCTTCAAGTTTTTTCGAGGACAGGTTCAGTTCATTTACCAAACTTTGCTTTTGTTCGCTCAGCTGACCGTAACCAAGATTTAAGGAGTATTGCTTTTGCTGCAGCTGCGTTTGCTTTTCAGCGGCCAGTTCGATTTCCTTAGCCAGACGGGAGAGCTCGGTTTCTGAAAGTCGCAGCTCATAATTTAATTCATCAATCTGCTTCTGATTAGAGGCAATTGCCTGTTCGTTTGTTTCCAGGCTGTTTTTTAAGCTGTTGATTGTCTGTTCGGCGTCGCTAATCTGCTTTGCTAATTCTTGTTCGGTTTGCTTCTGAGTTTCAGCTTTGGAATTAAGCTGGTCGATTTGATCGGAAAGTTCAGCGAGCTGATCTTTACGGCGAAACAGCTGCAGAGTTTCCGATGAACCGCCGACAATAGTGTTTCTGGTGTAGAGAAGCCCGTCAGTAGAGACCGCTTTGAAACCATAGGGGAGGTGCTCCAGAATTGATTTGGGGTCGCTGCCAGCTTCAAACACGGCTGTCTGCGACAGAACAGTTTGCATGAGTGGTTTCAAATTCTCAGCGGTCGACACGAATTCATCAAGCCAGCCGACGAATCCGGCAGAGTCCAGTTCGGGACGTTTGATCTGCGGGTTCAAACTGCCGGCATTAGGCACAATTAATCCTGCCCGGCCTTTGTTTTCAATTTTGAGACGCTCGATTATCTTTTCTGCAGTTTCTTTGCTGTCGCAAATGACATAGTGCGAGATATCACCCAGAGCTGACTCAACCGCTTTTTCCATGCCTGCAGCCGGTTTGAAGCGGTCCGCTACAGTTCCTTGAATTCCTTTAAATTCATCTCTGAGCTTAAGCACTGTCATCACGCCGGCGTGGGTGCCTCCGAAAGAGTATATCAGTTCGCTCAGGATTTTCTGCTGTGCCTGGCTGGCTTCAATTGAGGCATAGCTCCTGGAAAGTTCTTTGCCGGTCTGCTCAAGATCGTTTTTCTTGGTCGCTTGTTCCCGGGTAGTTGTATTTAACTCAGTCTCTGCCGAGATTCTGCTCTGTGACAGTTCGTCGGCTATGGCGCGCAGTTTTTCCGATTCGGAAGCAAGTTTTGTCTTTTTCTCTGAGAGCTCTGTTTTACTCTTGTTTAATTCTTCAAGGTGAATGGTGAGGTCTTCAATCTGAGTCTGGATGTTGACGTCTTCGGTCTTGCCGGAGGACAACCTGCCTTCCAGTTCAACTAATTTTGAATTTTCACCGTCTTTGGAAGTGCGCATTTCCAAAAGTTGCTTATCAATCAGGGCCAGTTGGTTTTGGGCTTCTTTTAAATTATTTTCAACTGCTTCGTATTCTGTCCTGTGTTCATTTATTTCAGCGCCGGTATCTACGGCCTGCTCGGAGAGAGTCTGAGAGCGGAGCTTAAGAGCCTCAATTTCGTTTTGGTTACGCTCTATCAGATTAGCCGCGTTTGACTTTTTCTCAGTCAGAACAGAAATTTCTTTTTCATATTTGTGAGCAGTTTCTGTCGTCTCAAATAATTCGTTGGTTACCCGGCTCAGCTCTTTTTCTATCTCAAGCTGAACTTCCCTTTTTGATTCAACCTCGGCCCCGAGGCTGTCTACGCCGACTTCGTTGGCAGTCAGATTGCCGGATAACTCATCAAAGCGTTCTTTTAAGAGGCGCTTTTCTGTTTCAATCTTTTTGACTCTCTCAGCTGTAAAGTACAGTTCCCAGTTGCGGACTTCGTCGCTTAAGATTTGATATCTTTCTGCTTTACGCTGTTGACGCTTAAGAGAGTTTACCTGTGTCTTTACTTCGGAGAAAATATCTTTTAGCCTCTGCAGGTCCTGGTCGGTGGCCTCGAGTTTACGAAGGGCCGCCTTTTTTCTCTGCTTGTACTTGGTAATGCCGGCAGCTTCTTCGAATAAAAACCGCCGCTCTTCAGCTTTGTCAGATATTATCGAGTCAATCATTTCCTGCTGGATTACCGAGTAAGAGTGTGCTCCGGCGCCTGTATCAAAAAACAGCTCGGTAATGTCTTTTAAGCGGCAGGGGACTTTGTTTAAGAGGTACTCGGCTTCGCCACTTCTAAAAAGCCGGCGGGTAATCTGAACTTCGCTGTATTCAACCGGCAGCACGCCGCGGTTATTAATCATAGTCAGAGAAACTTCGGCCATACCCAGTGGCGCCATATCGCGGCTGCCGTTAAATATCACTTCCTGCATACTGCTTCCGCGTAAAAGCGAAGTTTTCTGCTCTCCCATTACCCAGCGGATGGCGTCAAGGATATTAGTTTTACCGCAGCCGTTTGGTCCGACTATAGAAGTTTTTCCTTGGGAAAATTTTATAACGGTCTTGTTGGGGAAAGATTTAAAGCCTACCAATTCCAGTTGCTTTAAGTACAAATTGCCTCCAGGTTAAATTCCGGCTTGAGCCGGAGTCTTAGGCGACCGGCCGGTTTTAAGTAGTGCTAAGGTATCAAACAATGAGCGGTATATGTTTCTTTCGTCTCTCAAATATCTGGTTTTTATTTCTAAATTATAAAAAGGATTGCCGCGATGGTTCCCTTTACCGATTCGAAGAGCTTTCGGAAAATTTAATAAAACGGAAGACGTAAAGGCCGAATTTTCAAAATTTAAGTCTATTATCATGTCAAATTTGTATTGACTCAAGGTCGCCAGAAAGGAAGGTTTGGCCACACCTGACCAGGTTACCTGATCGGACGAGGGAGATACAATATTAAATCCCTTGCGGGGATAAATATCCGCAACCCGCACCCCGGGCATCGAGAGTAAAGTAAAATCCGATGACTTAAACAGGCTCGAAAGAGTCGGCAGGAATTGTTTAACCACTGTCAGCTCTCTGAGTCCTTCGGGAAGACAGACTAAAATCTGCTTGGGGGACTGCAGGCTTTCAGGGAAGTCGAACAATTCGGAGCCCATTTTCCCTTTTTGCTGATATAATTTAATGTTGGCCAGGTATTTTTTTAATTTCATTTACTGCCCGCCACCCTCTTTTAAAACCGCATCTTTCTGAGTCTTATGTCTGTCCAGAGTTTTCTGTCTGGTCGTCTCTTCGGCAGCTGTAGAACTGATTTCGCTATAGCTCTGTTTAGTCTGAGCAGCAGGTGCTGCGCTGGTTCTGTCAAAGAACGACTCAAAGTTGGTCTGATCTATACGCACTCTTGAGATTCGGCGCGACTGCTGATCACGAAGATTTACCAGCCTGCCGTTGAGCTCTATATCGACCGCCGCTGGATCCCCTATTGTAACAACCATCCTGTATTTGGCACTGGCTTCATATATTTTACCGGGAAGAAGTTTGCGGAAGATAGCTGTATCACCGTCGGTCATGACCGAACCCCAGCTTTCTTTTTTTGGTATAAGCCGAATTTTGATTTCTTCAGGAGGCAGATACGAAGTTTTATCCCAGTCAAAACTGTCAAATTCTGCCAGGCGGTTTTTGTCTATATCTTGAAGGTAAGTGTCCTGTTCATTTTTTGCGGTAGAATCTTTAATAAACAGCATATCAATGGCAACGTAGGCCAGCAGCAGAAGAACCAAGATAGC
>JADFLZ010000133.1 GCA_022564135.1 Candidatus Zixiibacteriota bacterium | reverse complement strand
ACCGGCTCTTTACACTCCGCAACTTTACCGACCACGCCCTGCCCGAACTCCTGATAGAAAACTTCGATTTTGCAGTCAGAGCAATTCATAAACCGGATTTTCATATCAGAGCGGCTGTGGTCAACCCTGAAGACTAAAGCCGCCTCGGCCTCTACTGCAGCCGCGACTATCAAAAGAACCTCCTGAATAAGCTCTTCGTATTCGAGGGTGGAGTTAAACCTTCGGGCCGCTTCAAGCAGCAGCTTTTCAATTCGGGTATGTGCGGTGTTTGGTGACATGGGCCGGAATATATAAACTTATAGATTGAAATAAATGATAAAATGAATTGAGCAAATATATTTCTCTTATTCTTCCACCTGTTCTAAGCGCTTACTGATATTGTTCCATATATCAGGCCAGGATTTATCAAAGCCTGCTTTTTGATATTCTTCTCTGGCGCGCTTTAGAAGTTGTATGCCGGCCGGCTTGTTTCCGCGGGCAAACTCAATCTCTCCTAAATCCTCGCAAGCCTGACCAATAGCCGAATGATTGTCTAATCTTTCGGCCCAGGCCAAAACCGGACGGAGCCACTTTTCGGCATTTTCGAACTCACCTTTTAAGCGATAAACCAGGCCAACATGATAATCAGCGAAGAGTTTCTCTGTTTCGCCTGAAAACTGCCAGTGATAATCTCTGGCCTTGTGGTAGCAGGCCAGGCAGGAATCGTACTGCTTGTTGTCGTAGTAGACCCCGGCCAGATTATTCCAGAGCGGTCCCAGCCACCTGTTGGAGTTATGGGTTTCGGCCATTTCAATGCCAATATGACTCCATTTTATCTGGTCTTCTCTGCTCTCGGCCACAATAGCCACCATGTGAGCAGCATCAACTGCCCGGCCCCAGAGCGCTTTGGCGCTGCAGTAATCAAACATCTGCTCGAATGTCTCCCTGGCAACCTGCATATTACCTGCTTTCCAGGCAAATCGACCCTCTACTCCTAAAAACCTCGACCAGCCCAGAGGATCTGACTCATCAGCCCTCTCCCTGGCCTTATCGAGCCAGTCCTCTCCCTCTTCGCTGTCACCTTTTGACAGAGTCAGCCTGGCCATTTGAGCCAGAGCTTCGACCTCTACCGGCCGGTTAAATTCTTCGCGGGCTTTCTGGTGAGCTTTGTCATAGGCAGCAAAAGCTGCTTCCATTTCACGATCTTGAAACAGAGAATCAGCTTCTTTGAGCGAATCGACTGAAGATTTTGCTGAGTCTGTCATTTTGCTACCTTTTCCTAATATGTAAGTTCCTGAATTGTTCGAATATACAGCTGCTGACATTTAAACTCAATCTAATGAAATTCGCATATTCAGATTGACCCTTATGAGATGGAGGCCTATATTTTCAAAAGCTGATTAATCGGTTTATAAATGACGGGTGTAGAAAAGATTAATATTCAGATTTTTGAAAGATTGTACGACAAAATATAAATGCGCGCATTAATAACAGGCATTACCGGACAAGACGGCTCATACTTAGCCGAGTTTCTTTTGGAAAAAGGCTATCAGGTCATCGGCATGGTCCGTCGCTCTTCAACCGAGCCGTATGAACGTATTCAGCATATACGGGACAAAGTAACGCTGGTGCAGGCTGACCTCTTAGACCAGCTCTCTATAATAAATCTGATTGAAGAACATAAACCCGAAGAAGTCTACAATCTGGCAGCTCAGTCGTTTGTGCCGGCCAGCTGGGGACAACCCGTTTTGACCGGTGAGTTTGATGCCCTTGGTGTTACCAGAGTCTTAGAAGCTATCCGGCTGGTCAATAAAGATATAAAATTTTATCAGGCTTCATCATCGGAGATGTTCGGCAAAGTTCAGGAAGTCCCCCAGAAAGAGACAACACAGTTTTATCCGCGCTCTCCTTACGGCGTCGCCAAAGTATACGGCCACTGGATTACTATTAACTACCGCGAAAGTTTTGGCATTCACGCCAGTTCGGGAATTTTATTTAACCACGAATCTCCAAGGCGCGGTCTGGAATTTGTCACCAGAAAAATCACCGACGGAGCGGTCAGAATAAAGCTGGGACTGGCCGACAAGCTGGCTCTGGGGAACCTCGATTCCCGCCGGGACTGGGGCTTTGCCGGGGATTATGTAAAAGCAATGTGGCTGATGCTGCAACAGGAAAAACCTGATAATTTTGTGATTGCCACCGGAGATACTCACTCTGTCGAAGATTTTGTAAGGCATGCTTTTGAACATGTTGATCTGGATTTCAAAGATTATGTTACAAAAGATCCCCGGTTTGTCAGGCCGGCCGAAGTTGATCTTCTGCAGGGCGATCCCTCCTACGCTAAACAAAAGCTTGGCTGGGAGACTGAAGTTACGTTTGAAGATCTGGTGAAGATGATGGTTGATGCCGACCTGGAGCGACTCAAAGAATAACAGCAAAAGATGAAAAAGAAAAAGGCCTTCATAACCGGCATTGCAGGATTCGCCGGTTCTTTTTTAGCAGAAGAACTCATTAGCAGCGGCTATCAGGTCAGCGGCTCGCTCTTTGGTCGGGAATCTTTGAAAAACATCAAGCATCTTAAAAAAGATATAACGACCGTTAAGCTCGACGTTCAAAAGTCAAACGAATGCCATAAAGTCTTAAAACAGATCAAGCCTGATTATATTTTTCATCTGGCGGCTTTTTCGTCTGTGGGAAAATCTTTTGAAAAAGAGAGATTAACTTACAACATAAACTTTGACGGCACCTTAAATATGCTCAACTCCGCTTTAGAGCTAAAAAATCTTAAGAAATTTATTTTTGTAAGTTCCGCCGATGCTTACGGACTGTTTAAGCCGGCGGGTAAAACACTAACCGAATCGCAGCCTTTTAATCCGAATTCACCCTATGCCGTTTCCAAAGCCGCTGCCGAATACGCCTGCCGTTACTATGTCAGCAGGTACGGACTTCCGGTGGCTGTTGCCCGTTCTTTTAATCATACCGGCCCCAGGCAGTCTGACAGTTTTGTAGTCTCTTCGTTTGCCAGACAGATAGCCCAAATTGAAGCAAACAAGGCTAAACCTGTTATTTTTGTGGGAGACCTCTCAGCCAGACGTGATTTTTCAGACGTCAGGGATATAGTCCGCGGATACCGGCTTTTGGCTGAAAAAGGGCAGCCGGGCCAGGCCTACCATTTTTGCTCCGGCCAGGCTGTTTCAATAAAAAGAATTCTCGATTTGTTATTGAAATTATCAGTCCGGACGATTACTGTTAAGACAGATAAAGCTCGTTTAAGAAAAAATGATATCCCGGTTTTAAGGGGCAGTTACGAGAAGGCCAAAAAACAACTTGGATACCGTCCGAATTACGAACTTCCTGTTACACTAAAAGATATTCTTGATTACTGGAGGAATGAGCAATAGTTACCGCTAAGACAAAAAAGAAAGCAAAAAGACCGGCTGCTGCTAAGACCAAAAAGAAAAAAAATGCCGCCGAGAAACTCATCGCCAGAATAAAATCCCGCAAAGTCAATGTCGGTGTAATCGGACTGGGCTATGTCGGCTTGCCATTGTCGGTTGAGCTGGCTAAATCCAATTTCAAGGTGACAGGATTTGATATCTCTGCTGCCAAAGTTAAGTTGTTAAATTCCGGTAAATCCGATATCGACGATATTCATGATAGCGAAGTTCATAAGATTATTTCTTCCGGGCATTTTGTTGCCACCACAGATTCAAGTCTGCTATCAAAAATGGATGTTATCATGATTTGCGTGCCCACGCCGCTTTCTAAGACAAAAGACCCCGATGTCAGTTATATTCTGGCTGCTGTTACCTGGGTTAAGAAAAATCTTAAAGAAGGCGCCCTGGTAGTTCTTGAGTCTACCACTTACCCGGGCACTACTCAGGATGTCATACTGCCGATTCTCTCTGAAAACAGACGGAAAGTAGGCAGGGATTTCTTTCTGGCTTTTTCACCGGAACGGGTTGACCCCGGCAATAAAATTTACACCACAAAAAATACTCCGCGTATAGTTGGCGGCACAACTGCTGCCTGTGCCAGAGTCGCCAGAGTTTTTTATGAGCAGACGATTCCCGATATCAGAACCGTTTCCTCTACCCGCGCCGCCGAAATGGTCAAACTTTTGGAAAATACTTTCAGATCAGTTAACATTGGTCTGGTAAACGAAGTGGCCCTGATGTGCGACAAGCTGGATCTGAACATCTGGGAAATCATTGATGCCGCTGCCACCAAGCCTTTCGGATTCATGCCCTTTTACCCCGGTCCCGGTCTGGGCGGACATTGTATTCCTATAGACCCGCACTATCTGTCATGGAAACTAAAGTCTCTTAACTATCTGGCCAGATTTATTGAGTTAGCCGGCGATATCAACAGTCATATGCCGGAATATGTGGTCGATAGAATCGGAACATATCTAAACGAAAAATTTTCAAAATCTTTTGCCAAATCCAAAATCCTGCTTTTAGGAATGGCTTACAAAAGAGATATCAAAGATGTCCGCGAGTCCCCGGCTCTGGATGTAATGAAACTGCTGGAAAATAAGGGAGCCAGAGTTTCCTTTAACGACCCGTTTGTCGATGATATCGAATGGAACGGTGGCAGAATGAGTTCTAAAAAACTGTCAGAAGCAGCCCTAAAAAGCGCCGATCTGGTGGTAATTCTTACCGACCATTCTTCTTACGATTATAAGTGGATTGTCAAAAACTCTAAGGCTATTTTTGATACCCGCAACGCTACCAAGCATGTCCGCTCAAATCGCGGTAAAATAGAACTGCTCTAGCTCTGATTCCTTAAGCTAACTGCTTGTCCGACAAGGCCTGACCTTAAAGTCTGGCTAATTGTATAATCAGACTCAAAGAGAAGCTCATAATGCCGAATTATAGTGAAAACTATACTATTTGCGAGAAATATGAGCCAACAGGAAGAAATCAACAGTAAAGAGCTAGAGGATATCCGTTATATTCTCAAGGATTTTCTTAAAGTCATCAAAGTTGTAACGATGTACCCCGAGGATAATCCTCTGCCTCAATCTCTTAAGCAGTCTTTTTCAGAAAAGCTGGAATCTGTGGCCAGTGAATACGGCCCGATAAATATTGTGGTCGAAAAAGAATTTCTGGTCTATAAAAACGAAGTCGTATTTCGTGACCGCTCCAAAGAAGAAAGCCTGGCTGGGCTCTTTTTTAATACCGGTATAACCCGATTTACAATGCAGCCCACTTTGTCTGTTGACGAAATTTACAAGCTGCTGGACACATTTAAGGATTTTTTGAATGCCCCCAAAAACAGCTGTGATCTGGCAGGTCTGATATGGGAGGCAGAGATTTCTGACTTCAGGTTTTCGACCGTTGAAGATATAGCCCTTTCGGGATATGATGGAAAAATAGAAGAACAATTTATAAGCGGCGGTTCGTCGGGGACACCGGCTGACCATACTTTATTTGGTGCCGATGAGGAAGCGGATTACGGCTCTATTTTTAACCAGGCCTCTCTGCCGCCTGTTTCAGGGGACCTTTCGAGCCCTGTTGAAACAAATCTGGACGATACGCCATCAAAAGGAATTCCTGAAGGCGGCTCTATTTTTTACTCCCATGTCTACCGGGATCTTGATGATGAACGATCTGCTGAAGTAGTAGAAAAAGAGCAGGCTCTTAATACTGCCGTCGCTGCCGAAGCCATGGGTTTTGCAGATATCGTTCCGGCTCCTTCGGTACCGAATACAACTTTGATTCTTAATGATGAATTTAAGCTCTCCGAAGAAGAAGAAAATGAGTTCGGCGTACTTTTGGATGAAGACAATAATTTTGACATGTATGAATCCACAGCCGAAATCCTGAAAGAGATTCTCCATCAGGAAATAGATATTTCCGGCTTTGCAGAGTCTGTAACTATTTCAGAAAAAGTAATCAGCGAACTGGTAAGAGCCGGAGCTTTGGATCAGGCTGCAAGTGTCCTGAGTCATATGGGCCGGCTTGAAGAAATGATAGCCTCTGAAAAACCGAAATGGGCTGAAAGACTAAAAGAAGCAGTAATAACGGCCGGCTCCAGAGAGCGCCTTCAGGTTTTGCTGGAAGGCTTAAATGAGCATCCGGAAATTGACGAGCTAAAAATCAGAGCCTACTTAAACAATCTGGGCTGGGAGTCTCTGGCCGGTATTACCGAAATAATGGGTGAAATAGGACACCGCTCACATCGTGAAGCTTTCAATAATTATCTCAGCCAGGTTGGCCAGAACAAAGTCGATATAATTTCCAGAGGGATTTTTGACAAGCGCTGGTTTGTA
>JADFLZ010000132.1 GCA_022564135.1 Candidatus Zixiibacteriota bacterium | reverse complement strand
AGAGTATTTCTTGAACCAGTGACCAGAGAGCCATCGCGGCAATTTTGGCAAACTCTAAAACAGCCACCACAAAAGTGAAGGCGAATTTGATAATGCCGCCCCAGAACATTACGATGGACTTTCCGAGATCCCACCAGGTTATAATGAGACTGGTCAGAAACTCCCGGCGGTTCTGCCGAATGACAACTGTCAAGAGACAGGCAATGCTGGCCCAGCAGCCAAGAATTATGGCCATGACCGGCAGCAAGAGGAAAATTCTTTTGGCGGATTGTACCCAGAACTGGTCAGTCGCCGCCCAGGCAAAGTAAACAAAACTCTCCTGAAAAAAGAGCGGAAAAAACAAAACTGAAAATACGATTTTCAGGATGACACTAGATTCGCTATTCATAATCAATGCCTCCTTTCTATGTTGAATCGAGGGTATAAAGACTATGAGCGATAATCCTTTTATCGGCCTCTTTCTACCAATATTGAAAACTATTTTCGATTATTATTGCACATGGCAAACTGTAACGGGGCAATGCTTTGAGAGTGAATTGTTCAATTCTTGAGCAGCGCCAAAGAGACGCCTGAGTAGTAGCTGCTTATCTAATATAAGTGAACATGAATATCTGGAAACAATAGTCTATTGCTTTTTCATATACTCAGCTATTTTTTCTGTCAGCATTTCGCCGTCAAGTCGTGGAGAGATATCTTCAGAAATTCCAATTTGATTCATGAAGAAATCCGGATAAGAGGGAATATCCCCCCAGCTGTCATTTTTGCCATAAAGAAAATAAATATCCCAGGCTACTTTGGTTATATCGATAACTTCCTGCCACTCGGCGCCGGTTCGTTTATACCTGTCCCAATAATATGAGACGCGCGGGTCATCAAATTCTGTGGAGCGTAAATAGGCTGAGTACTTATCATCTGACTGCAAAATATCAATCCAAATTACATATATAACTAAATCATCACCGAGATTGGCGTTTACTGCCTCCTGAACGACGGAGAACCCCCGTCTGCAACCCGGTCACGTTGGCGACAATAATGTTATTAGCCGGACCTTTCCACTGTCTTTTTTAAAAGCTTCCTGCAACTGCCCAAAATCGAGCAGGTCACGGGTGCGTAAAGTATCAGATCCTAAATCTGCGTAGGTTTTTCCTACTGACTCTGGTGGTGCATAATTACTGATCTTTAGTTGGGAGATTTTATTAGTTTCATCAAACTTCATATAAAA
Source organism: Candidatus Zixiibacteriota bacterium (assembly GCA_022564135.1). Classification (GTDB taxonomy): domain Bacteria; phylum Zixibacteria; class MSB-5A5; order GN15; family FEB-12; genus JACZWU01. The sequence goes on along the minus strand of JADFLZ010000132.1, from coordinate 5,044 downwards.
TCCCATTGCCTGACCCTCAAAATAAATCGGTAAGAGAACACTCGAGGGGTCATTAACTTCTAACTTGCCAGTTTCAATCAATTCTCCCCATCTGCCGTGCATTTGTGCTATGAATGAATGATAGTCTTCAACAGTCTTGTCATCGTCATCGTCTTTCTTCATTAAGGATAATATTAGTTCAGCGTTAGTATCTCTGAATGCCTCGGCAAATTGATCGGCATAAGGCTGGTAGCGTTCCTTAATTTTGCGCTTTTCATGATCGCTCAAGTCCAGGCCCGAAGGATCTGCCTTATGTGAGTACCAGCTTAAACGCTCGATTTTGTTATCACTGTTGATACGAATGTGAAGGTCGAGCTTTTCGCTTTCTGTCTCAACGAAAACAAGAGCTCTCCTGCCATCGGGACTAATATCTGCGCTGTGAGATATTATTGAGTCCTGCTCATCCACACCGACATCCAGTATATTTTCGATTTTCTCAAGCGTAAATTTTTCTTTGAGCTTTTCGCTAAAATTTTCTCGATAGGCAACAGCATCTTTCTTATTGTAACTCGTCACCAGTTTGTCGATCAATTGCTGCAGGCTTGAAGCTTCATCCTGAGCTATCGAAGCTCCCGGAAACATGGCAAAAATCACGGCACATAACGCGACTGCCGCAACCAATCTCGTAATTGTAGTTTTAATATTTTGGCTCATTCGAGTACCTCCTGTAGTTCATCATTAGTCTTTGCTGGGCGGGACAGTAAAGATATCAGATTTTTTCTTCGGCTCATCATGTCCGAAAATGCTGATGCCTGTTGACAGACCGAAACGAAAATTCCATTTTTCGGTCAATTGCAGGCCGTTGACGTTAACATGCACAGGCAATTGAAATTCTGTCCAGAGTCGGACTGCTGATTCCCCGTCTCCGGTAATAGTTTTTGAACCTCCGGCAATGGCATAGATCCAGTTGCCGCCGCTGTTTGGAAAAAGAACGCCGTCTATTTCGTCCTGAGATCTGCTGACAGCCAGCATACCAAAATTGGCTGTGTAGCTTCTCCCCAGCGGCGCGTAATTTGTTTCCAGTACGTAACTATAGTGATTTCCTGTTCTTTGATTGTCCGATGAAGTTGCCACTACCTGGCGGGCGAAGAATTTGCCGGTCAGAATCCAGCCGGGAGAAATCCCGGCAGCAATAATCAGGCTGGCTATAGGGTCCACGGTGCCACTTGCAAAATTACGTTCATCAGTCATAACGTTTGTCACACCGCCACCGATTGGAAAGGTAGTTCCAAGCGCCAGCTGTCCGTTAACCGGCTTTGAGAACAACCTCGTACCAAAAAACAGCTGTGCCGTGACCGATAGATCGCCAAAATTTGTCGCCATCTGATCAAGAAATTTATTCACACTTCGATTGATAATCAGCGGCACCGAAGCGGACAGGCTAAGATGGTTTGAAACTCCGAATGACATTGAGGCAGAAATTATATGCGACTCAGTTTTCTGTTTAAGCGTATCAATCAAGGTTTCTGTTCCACTACGCAGCCTGTCTCTGCGGGCGAAAGCATAATCAAGACCAAGGCGAAGGTCACCCCGGTGGATAATTGTACTAACTGATCTGCCGACCGGCAGATTGGGTGTACTTCAGAGAGCTCATTGCGCTTCGGCAGGCTCAACTAACCAGACCGAAGCAAGCAGTAATCCGGCAATAGCCCAATTTCTAATCATCTTAAGACCTCTATTATTTAGTTGTAACATCACTCACTTTTCTGCCGGGCTGCCTGTATCGCTTTGATTAAAAGTTCTTTTGGTGGAATACCTGATTGATTTTCATCGTTGCGATAAATTCGGCAGCGCATTGAATATGTTGTGGTACTGTCTTCTTCTATTTCCAAATCTTTTCCGTTTACTCTGACAGAAGGCGAGCCCAAAAATCTTCTGGCCACGGCATCATAATTGTCCGCAATTGTAACGACTTCAATTTTAACATCGCCGCCAAGTTCAGAGACTGTTTCACGAATCAACTTCTCGGTCGGTTCGCTATTTGGGCAGCCATCAAATACAAGCAATTCTATTTTCATCTGTTCCCTCCTTTTTCTTCAACTAATTCTGCAACGTATCCAACTGAAGCTAAGGCTTCGTTTATAACTTTTAGATCAAGCTGGTCTTGATTGTACCAGAGATAGGCTCTGCTTTCAGTAAAAGACGATTTGACACTGTCAACTAGTCCGGTAGCGGTTATGGCGCCGTTGACCGCTATTTCGCAGCCGCCGCAGGTCATACCCTCTACTTTAAAAACTGCCAGCTGAGCCGATGACGCATTTACCATAACCCGATTACCGTCTCTGCCGAGAACATAAGGATAAACCGACCAGACGAAAAAGCAGGTAACTACCAAAGTTGAAATCGTTAACATTATTTTTGTAAAACTGCTGCCGGCCATCTTGCAGCCTGAAGCCGAGCATTTTTTCTTTTCACGAAAATAGAGCCAGTAAGAAAACGCTACGCCGGTTGCCGCCAGCGGCATAATAAACCACTTTAGTGAACCAAGCGTGGAAGAAAAGCCTGCCGCACCTGCTGTGCCTATACCTAATAGTGACAAGCCCAGCAGGGCCAGCGGAAAGACACAGCACGACGAGGCTGCTAAAGCTGATAGAATTGAAACTTTTTTGGCGTCCATATTTTTGCTCCTCAGGCCTTGATTAGCTCATCAAGAATCGGACAGTCTTTTAGCGTCTTTGACCTGGCACATTGCGTCACCAGACTGGATAAAGTCCGTTCCATTGATTTTAAGTTTCTGATCTGAGATTGTATTTTGTCCAGACGGGTCGTGGCAAACTCTCTTACTTCTTTACAGCGCCGGACCTTACCGTCTGCCATGCCCAATAGTATTTTGATATCGTTAAGGCTGAAACCAGTCTCTTTAGCACGTTTGATGAAACGCAGCCTGAACACGGCAGCCTCGTTATAAAGACGGTAGTTTGATTCAGTTCTTTCAGGATTCGACATCAAGCCCAGTCGTTCATAATAGCGAATAGTCTGAGCGTCAGTTTCTGATTTTTTAGAAAGCACACCAATAGTCATACTGTCTTCCTTCATTAAATTATTCATATATATATATACTACCTTATAGTTCGCTATAAGGTTCACTTAAATTTTTATTTTTTATAAATACTTATTATATAGAGAGCTCTCGGCGGATATAAAGCGTTGTTATATAACTACATATGACGAGTAAGCTGAACCTGCAGAAGGTCGTCATCGCGCAGATCGTAGAGCAGTTCTCTGCTGGCTTGATTAAAAAAGCCCCTGAATTCAATATCCAATGACCACCAGTCGCTTAGACGGGTGCCCATTTCTATAAAAGCTAAAACCGAGCCGATATCGGTATCGATAATCAGTCCTCCCAGCAAATCAGTACCGCTGACATTATTAAAGGCCAGCCGCCCGCCTATGAGAAGATCATGTTCAAAGGGAGTAAAGCTGCTGCCGCGGTCATCATACATATATTCAGCCAGCAGCCCCAGATCATATTGCGAGCCAGATAGTCCCACCAGAGTATATTCAAAGCCGCCGGTAAAAGCCTGCTTTCTGTCTTCAAACGAGGCATCGATTGACAGCGCCTCAAGTTTCCAGATCCAGCCGCCGCTTATATAGAGCAGATCAAGCCCTATTCGTTTTGTTTGATAATAATAAGGCAGAAGTTCTAACTGGCCGCTCTGCTTTAGGCGCGGCTGAAAAAGCGGCTGTCTTTCGGTTCCGGAAAAAAAAGACAGTCCGATGTCGAATTGACCCAGCGTATGATACCAGCGCAGAGCCCAGTCCTGATGCCACTCTTCGGCATCGGATTCATATTGGGGCTTGTCAGTATTGATTGTAATCGATGGTCTCAGGCGGCCATTTTTTCCGGCGAATGTTCTCTCCCTGAAATAAGGCAGCCAGAATAAATCAAAGGTGCCTCTGTCAGTCAGCCAGGTAGCCTGAATCATCGGCTGGCCAAGTTTGTCTTCGCCGTCAATATTCTCTATCCAGTCCGTCTGATTTATTATATCTACCAGATGAAGACCTTCGGTCTGTCCCCAAAATACTTTTCTGAAGCCTAGACTCAAATTCCAGTCAGAAAATCTTTTCTGCCAGAACAGTTCGCGCAGATCAAAGTGAGATCGCTGGCTGTCGTTGGCATCCAGACGGACAAACGGTACTATCACCAGCTGTTCGTTTCTATCTGTCCATTCATGATAGTATTCCAGTTCGGCTGAAAAAGATCCAAACAGCTTATCATCTACATTATAAGCTGAACCAGAGGGAAACAATCTGGTCTCGGCGATGAAATCATAACTGATTTCTTCGCCGGCGACCGCCCCAGCTGCTAAAATTGAAGTGATAACTAACAATGCGAATATAGAAAGATATCTCATATTATTATCGTATCGACTTCAGCACGTTCTGCTTAAAATCTTTTTCACTCAAACCTGTTTTAAATTTGTATTCGCTGTATAAAAGTGTAGTCGATTTGCCGGTCTGATGGTTAACCATTTCCATTCTGTCGGCACGCCAGAACTTGTCGAGATATTGTTTGTAGTCATGAAAAGTCAGCGTTTTTAAAAGCGATCCTTTGCGGTCATAGTATTCGAGTTTCTCCGGAATATACTTAGCTTTATTAATCCAGACAATCTGTTTGGTGTAGCCGGAGTTTTTGTCTGCCGGAATCCGCTCCACCACGTAAAAAACCGCGCCGTTTAAAGTGTCATCTTTGAGATACCTGTAAGTATACTTCTCAACTTCCTGCGAAGATATATCTTCATAGGCAAACTCGCTGCCCATAAACGGGCCCGATTTATTGTTCGATGAAATCCGCTTGACTCGCTTTAGCGCCGGCAGATAAATCCACTGGTCATCCTGTCCTTTGACATGAGTGAAGGACAAAAAGGCGGTCCCTTTGATGTCGCGCGGCGTGTCAAAAATTATCAGACTTTTGTCACCATCACCAGAAACTTCCAAAGTCCGCGTTCTGATAGTGCGCTTACTCTCCTGACCATGGCGATTGCGCAGTATCATCTTCATAGAG
>JADFLZ010000131.1 GCA_022564135.1 Candidatus Zixiibacteriota bacterium | reverse complement strand
TTCCTATGGTATAACCTGGCGTATTGAGGCGGAGCAGTCTGTATTTTGCCAGCAGCAGGATATCAATAAGTCCGGTACTTGTAGAGCTATGTCCCTGCATCTTGATTTCGTTTCGCCGAATTGCCTGCCGTATCATAATGGCCAGATCAGATCGTATGCCGTAGGCTACAACAACCGGCAGCATGTACGATTTCATTTCTCTTTCTGCCGTGGTGGGGTCGTTGTCGCGCTGCATGAAACGCATCTGAGAACGAAAAATCCAGCGGTTTTCGGCAGGTGTCAGCCCGGCATCTATACTTATGCCGGCTGCTGATACAAAACCGGCCATGATGGTACTTGCAGCGAAGAGGGCAATGAGTACGAGCATTAATCCGGATAGCTTCTTATATGTTTTCATAGAGTTACTTAAAGCGTTCGCCCGGTGTAAAGTTTGCCCGTTTGATAGCCTCATGAATTGCCTCGTCGTCTACTTCAACATTTGCATACAACACTACCCGCAGTAGTTGTTTCTCCCAGTTGGCCTGTGAACTTTTCACCCCGGGAACTTTATTGACCAGATTTTCCAGTCCGCCATGACAGCCGGGGCAGTCCATACCGAATATCTCGTATATCCGGACTTCGTCGCCTTCACTGACAAGTTTGTCAAAATCGGGCTTGGCCGTGGCACAGGCAGCCAGGTAGATCAGGATAACAGCCGGCGCCAACCCGCTGAGCAGTAATTTAAATGTAATCTTCATTTTGCTTGTATCGACTCCTGGTTTTAATACTTAATTTGCGAATTATACACTAAAGTCTGTTTAGAGATCCCAAGATGTCTATATGCTGGTCGATTTCCAACGAAAATTTCAAGAACCAAAATAAGAGCTCCTATGGCTGCTAATTGATGATTCTCCACGGGTTTTGTTGACTCAAGTAGGTCCTTCGCTTCGCTGAACCGATATAAATGGCCCGGTCTAATTTGGAACTGGTCGCTTGTGCGTTATCAAGCGAGCGGCGTAGGTAGTAATAGCGTTGGCGGCCTGGTCGACATTGCTCATGGCTGTCACGGTAAATCCTATATCAGTAAATATTTTTAAGTCTGCGTTGATGCCCGGCGCTCCGCCATTATGCCCCACCGTGCGATGTCCCTCCCAGATGGCGTCGCTGATTAAATAAGCGTATCTGTCACCGGGTCCAAAATCTACTTTGCCGGTAGTATAGATTTCAAGCATGTCTGCAGGCAATAGTGTTCCGTCATAAAGTGCACTGGCGAAGCGTTGCAAATCTTCGACTGTTGAAAATCCGCCACCTGCGGCAGAGCCGCGGGCAGAGTGTGCGAAGATATTACTGCGGAGTGCATTTGCGTCATCGTCCCAGTAGTAGCCTTGAGCCAGATTAGGAATTACGTCATCAACATGATAACAATCAGTGTTAGTCATCCCCGCTGGTCCGGTGACATACTTGCGGATGTAATCGTGATAATCCAGGCCGGATATCGCTTCGATAATCAGTCCTAACACCAATGGTCCGGAATTACTATAAGAGAATCTTTCACCTGGCTCGAATTCGAGCGAATCGTTGACTGCCAGATCGGCATAATCTTTGACAGAGCGCAATTTTGTCCAGTCCGTACTTGCCATCGCCTCCCAATAACTGCCCATGCCGGAAGTATGAGTCAGTAAATGATGCACGGTAACTTTGCCGGCGACTTTTTTATTAGCGTAGTCGGGCAGGTGCTCGATAATCAAATCATCAAACGAAAGTTTTCCTTGTGAGACAAGCTGGCAGATGGCCACGCCTGTGAACATTTTGTTCATTGAGCCGAGGTTAAATTTTGTGTTGAGCTTATTGTCAATTCCCCAGCGCAGGTTGGCTTTGCCATAGGCGCCGTTAAAAAATGGTTTGCCGTCTTTGGTCAGCGAGACGGTACCAGAAAAGGCATCGCGAGAAACCATTTCGTCGATATAATCGCTGAGATAGTTCCTGATTTCTTCTGTCGTCAGCGGCCTGTCTGGCAGGACAACAGTTGGGTCCTGACCCGGATGCAGCCCCAACGAAAAAAACTTTTCTGGTCGCTCGCTATCCATGTGAACTACCAGATTGTTCCACATACTGATTGAGCGGGAATTCGTGGACTTAATAAGCAGCTGCAACTGTGCCGGGTTTGAGACATCAATGCTGTGTATGGTAACTTTACCTAAATCCTGCGAAAATCGTTCCAGGTGACTTTGCCAGCGTTCAATTGCTGAAGTACTGTCAGCGTTAATATAATGCTTTTTCAAAAAGCTCTGGCGCTGATCGTAATCGCCTGAGTTGAGTGATTTGACTATTCCTTCTGCAATTTGTTTGAGTTGAGCTTCGTTTGGTTTGGCCAGGACTAAAGAAGTCAGACCGAAGAGCATTAGGCCGGCAGCGAATATCAGATTTTTTTTCATTTCGATTTCCTTTAATTGGTTATACAGAGCTTCTGCTCGTTCCTAATTAGTTCTTTGTAATCTTTACGAAATAGCTGTTACTTAGTTGTGCAGGCGGCAGCTGTTTCTTGTTTATTTACTTCACAGATATGACACAGTTGCCACTGAATCGGTTGCATAAGAGATTTGCCAGCTTTGCATAAATTGAGCTTCCAGTTCTTTCTGCAACTATTCTGAGGGATTATTTGAAGGCACTTCTAAGAATCGCCCTCATTTGATATCTTGACCTCGCCATCTATTGAATTTATGTTTTGCAAATATTGAAATAACGTAAGCTGACCTTAAGGAGTTACGATATATGACTAAGAACATGATTAGATATTCAATCATTTTAACCGTTTTGATATGTTCTCTTGCAATTGCGAATGAAAGTGAAAATAAAAATGATAAGTGGCTAAAAGAGCTCAACGTCCCTACCTGGGTGAAGAACATTTTTTATAGAAAAGAGATAAGCAAGAAATATGATTACGCTTTCAATATCAATCCGATGTATCTTCTAGGAGACTTTGACGGTGATAATAGCCCTGACGTAGCAATATTAGTCAGAGAGAAATCTTCAAGTAAACTCGGAATAATTGTTATTCATTATGCCAGTAAAGAGTATTTTGTAGTAGGAGCAGGACAAAAGATTGGAAATGGTGGCGATGATTTCAAGTGGATGAGTAATTGGTCGGTAGAGCGAAAAGGAAAAGTCGGCCAGGGGGCTGGTGGGGGAACACCTCCAGAGTTAAAAGTTGAAGCTCTCTTAGTTGAAAAGGCTGAGTCGGCCAGTGGTATTATCTATTGGGACGGTAAGAAATATGTTTGGTATCAACAGGGCGATTAACGATTCAGTAATTATTCAGATGAGTTTTTTTGCGTTGTAAAAAAAACCACTGCCTATTGCCTCTAAACTCACCCTGGCGGCCAGATAGAAGGTTTTTCATTGACAAAACGAGATAAAACACTATCATGGTGGGTCTTAATTTCCCGGACAGCTAAATAACTGTTCGGGTTTTTTCTGCCTGATTTCTCCCTGAAAGTTTAATCGGTAGATATCTGGAACTATGTTACCTGGCAGCTGTTTCTGCCGATGAAAGATGCTTAATGATTGATATCGCTAAAATTCGAAACCTTGCCATTGTGGCCCACATTGATCACGGTAAAACGACCCTGATAGATTCTGTTTTCAAGGCTACTCAGACTTTTCGCGAAAACCAGGAAGTGGTCGAAAGGTTGATGGACAGCAATGAATTGGAGCGTGAGCGCGGTATCACTATTCGTTCAAAACACTGCACTGTTTCATGGAATGATTACCTGATAAATATTATAGATACGCCCGGTCATGCTGATTTTTCCGGCGAAGTTGAGCGGGTGCTTTCGATGGTTGATTCGGTGCTGCTTTTAGTTGATGCCAACGAAGGCCCCATGCCTCAGACTCGCTATGTGCTTATGCGCGCCCTGAAACTGGGACTGCGACCGATTGTTATCGTCAATAAAATCGACCGTCCGAATTCCCGGGTAGATTTTGCTTTAAATAAAACTTTTGACCTCTTTATAGAATTAGGCGCTACTGACGAACAGGCTCATTTTCCGGTGCTCTATGGTTCCGGTCTCGACGGCTGGTTTGTTAAAGATTTAGATAATGTAGAGAACAAAGGCATGGAGCCTCTCTTTCAAATGATTATAGACGCAGTTCCGGCTCCACAAGTTGATCAGGACGGTGACTTTTTAATGCAGGTCAGTTCTCTTGACTGGGATGATTATAAAGGCCAGATAGGCTGCGGGCGGGTTTTAAGAGGCAGTTTGAAAAAGGGCGAAGAATTTACCCGCATGGTCACCAAACTGAAAGATCTATCGGCGCCTGAAAAAGGCTGGGAGTTTATATCTGCTTCGAAAGTAAAAGGAATTCATATGTGGGTTACTCGCGGCTTGACGCGCGTCGAAACTGACGAAATTTCTGCCGGCGATATTGTCTGGCTGGCCGGACCTCCCGAGATTGGCATCGGCGATACGTTTTCGAAAAATGAAGATACCAGCGAAGCCTTAAAACCTCTTGAAATCGAAGAGCCGACTCTTTCCATGTTTTTCTTAGTTAACAACGGTCCGTTCTCAGGACAGGACGGCACCGCCATTATGCTGCGGCAGTTAAAAGAACGGCTGGTAAAAGAGCTTCGGGTAAATGTTGCGCTTAGAATGGAAGATGTCGGTCGCTCCGACGGCGTCAAAGTTTCAGGACGCGGCGAGCTTCATCTGGCTATTTTAATCGAAGAGATGCGGCGAGAAGGACTTGAGTTCTGTATTTCCCGTCCGGAAGTTATCACCCGTGTTGATGAAAAAGGTACGGTACTGGAACCGATGGAGCAGCTTATTATTGACGTTCCCGAAGAACATCAGGGGGTCATCATTGAAAAACTTGCCAAACGCAAAGGTCAGCTGACAACAGTTGAAAATTCCGGCACCAATACAATTCGGATCGAGTTTGAAATACCTACTCGTGGACTCATCGGCTACCGGTCGGAGTTTATGACCGATACCCGCGGGCTGGGAATTATGGCCTCACGTTTAGTCGGTTACGGTCCCTGGTGTGGTGAAATTGTGTCACGTAGTAAAGGTTCTGTTATAAGTATGGAGACAGGCCCGGCTACTGCTTATTCTTTAGAAGGACTGCAGGAGCGCTCTGTTATTTTTATTGAACCAACGGAAAAAATCTATGTCGGTCAGATTATCGGTGAAAATGCCAGTAATATGGATATGACCTGCAACCCGACCAAACGCAAAAACCTGACCAACCATCGGGCCGCTACCAAAGATATAGCCGTTAAACTTGATGTGCCCCGTAAGATGACACTCGAGCAGGCCATGGAGTGGATCAGAGCCGACGAACTGGTTGAAGTAACTCCCAAATCAATTCGGATTAGAAAAACAATTTTGGATTTCGATGACCGCAAGCGTGCTGCGAAAAAACTGCTGGCTTTAGATGAAAGTTCCAGTGTCATGCCTTCGAGAACTCCCGTATAATCGGTTTTAAAAATATTTTTCTCGAAAGTCAGGATTTATATCCTGACTTTTTTGCTAAAGGGACTACTGGGAACTTTAAGTGAGGCAACAGCATAGTCTCAAAATCCTGCAACAGTACAAAAACATCATTTTTGGGCTAAATTCAATGGTTTGGGCATATAATCAACTGAAAATAATGCTTGACAATAGTTAGATGGTTAGCTAAATATCAATATATGAATTTAGTATTTAAAGCGCTTTCCGATCCAACTCGTCGCAAAGTAATGGAGCTTCTGAAGAAGGGGCCGATGGCAGCCGGCGAAATATCCGAGCGATTTTCGGTCTCCAAGCCAACAATGTCTGCCCATTTTGCGGTGCTTCGAGAAGCCGGACTAATTACGGCTGAGAAATATGGAAGGACAATAATGTATCGGCTGAAGATGTCGGTGCTTGAAGATGCTCTTTTGAGTTTCGTTCAAGCTTTCGGGTTAGAATTAAAATCAGATGGGACTAGTTCCCTCGAAATTGACAATAAGAAGGAGGAAAATTAAAAATGAATGCAAAAATGAAACGTTTACTGGCTGCGATCCTTGGTGCGGGAACAATCATAGCGGCGGCACTAATCCTGAAATACTTAACTTCAATAGGGTATATCGAAGACGAAGGGTCGAAACGCCTGATGCGGATATCACTCGGTATTCTTCTTGTTGTTATCGGGAATATGATCCCAAAATCAGCTGAGCCACTTTCGGGTGGGTGCTGCGAGCCATCTCGAGAGCAATCGCTTAGACGCTTTAACGGCTGGACTTTCGTGTTCGCAGGCCTGGGCTTTTCGACGGTATGGCTGTTCG
>JADFLZ010000130.1 GCA_022564135.1 Candidatus Zixiibacteriota bacterium | reverse complement strand
ACGCCTGCCTGAGTAAGTTCTTCTTCGGTCTGTCCTACCATAGAAATTTCAGGAATAGTATAAATTCCGTAGGGGAAAAATTCCGGCATAGAAATATAGGGGTGGTCGAAAGCGTTGCAGGCTGCTATTCTTCCCTGCTCCATTGAAGTCGAAGCCAGACTGGGAAAGCCTATTACATCTCCAACCGCGTAGATATTTGGAACTTTAGTTTGATAGCTGTTATTGACTTTTATTCTGCCTCTGTCGTCTGCAGATAATCCGACTGCTTCAAGATTAAGATCTTCAGTATTGCCGCTGCGGCCTATACTATAAAGTACTGCCTCTGCCGTAATTTTTTTACCGCTTTTTAAACTTAAACAAGCAAGAGAATCAGTCCCTGTCTTTTCCACTTCCAGACTGCTGACCTCTTCACCCATCCTTAAAATCACTCGTTGCTGCCTGAGCTGATAGGCTAACGTATCTGAGATCTCGTGATCAACAAATGGCAGCAAGCGCTCTCTTTTGTCAATCAAGGTTACTCTGACACCCAGAGTAGCGAACATACAGGCGTACTCGCAGCCAATCACACCGGCACCGACCACTATCAGTGATTTGGGAACGCTTTTTATAGAAAGAATATCGTCGCTGGTAAATACGTTTATTCCGTCAAATGGAATGCTCGGGACCTTGGTCGCTCTGGTTCCGGTAGCAATGACAATTTTATCTGTTGATAAAATCCTCTGACCTTCGCCAGTATCCGAACTGGCCGCAACCATGTGAGTATCAATAAGAGCCGCTTTGGCAGAAATCAGCTCGACGCCATTGCGGGAAAGCTGGTGTTTGATAATGTCTATTTCATGCCTTGTCACCTGATCTGTTCTAAAAAGCAGGTCTTCCATGGTAACTGTTTGCTTGACTGCATAAGCGGAGCCGTAAATACTTTTTTCGCGATAACCGGAAAGATGCATTACTGCTTCTCTTAAAGTCTTGCTGGGGATAGTACCGGTATTGGTGCAGACGCCACCTACGACATTTTTTTTCTCTATCAGGACAACTTTTTTACCTAATTTTGAAGCTTGAATTGCGGCTCTTTGTCCGGCTGGACCGGAGCCTATTACGATAAGGTCATATGTAAATTCATTCATATTATTATGCAAAACCAAGGCTGTTTAAGGTCTTTCATATGTTTATCGACAGATTCCGGGAAAACGTTATTATTTGAAAACTTCCTGAAATTGAAATAAAACCGCAAATCTGGTGATTTTTTTAAGCCTGTGTAAGCTGATTTTTTGAAGGCTATTGCACGGAGAAAAAAAAGTCCGGAGATTAATTTACTTAAGTCTTGGCGACTACGATCGTAATATCGTCAGCCTGGTCTGCTTTCCCTTTGAAAATATTGAGCTCTTCTAAGAACTTTTCACAAATTTTGTCAGCCGGTTCAGCTGCTGCTTCAAGCAACAGTTTATCAATACGGTCGTCGCCAAACTGTTCTTCAGTCTCATTTTCAGCTTCGCTTATTCCGTCTGTGTACAACAGCATTGTTGAATTCTCCGGAACTTCTATCTCGTTCAATTTGAAACTTATGCCCTGCATCACTCCGAAGACCAAATCCGGTTCCATGGTCTGCTTAATAATTTTTCCGTTGTTAGCAATCAGGGGCATGTGATGACCGGCGTTAACAAAGCTGAATTTTTTGTTTTTATTATCCAGAACACCGAACAAGCCGGTGATAAACTGCCCCGGGTTGGTAAACTGACAAACCAGGTGATTAAGATTGCCCGCCAGATCAGCTAAGTCCAGCTTCGTTTTATTATGAAGATGAGAGCGCAGCACCGCCTGAGTGTTGGCCATCAAAAGGGCAGCCGGTACGCCCTTACCCACTACGTCGCCGATTGAAAGAAATACTTCGTCGTTGCCTCTGTCAACGATGTCAAAAAAATCGCCACCGATTGCCTTGGCCGGAATATTCATGCCATAGCAATGTTTGATCTGTTTGATCAATTCGGGCTTCGGTAAAAAACCTTCCTGGATAGATTTAGCAATGCCCAGCTCTTCGTTTATGGCTATTAGTTTTCTCTCCTGAACGTAAAGGCGCGCGCCCTCTAAAGCTTGGGCACATTGAGTACCTACGATTCCCAAAAATCGCTGGTCATTTGACGTGAATCCTTCTTCGCCGCGTTTATTAAAAATTGCCAGAACGCCAATAAGACCATTCTTGGATAACAGGGGCGAAGCAACAATCGAGCGGATGCCCAGTTTCGCGAAATCAAGGCTGGCTAAGGGATGCTCGCCGTCGTCCTCATTAATAACCAAAATACGCTTATTTTTTAGCATCCAGCCAGCCAGACTCATATTTAAGTGAAAAGGAATATCTTCACGAGAGTCCTGCATCTTCCTGACGAATGTTGTAAACTTGCCGCCGCCTCCTTCGGGCTGTTCCTCTTCCAGCATAAAAATAGCACCCTGGGAGGCATTAGTATGCTTCAAACACTTGTCTACGATAATCGACGTAATCTTATCAACGGACATCGAAGAATTAATTGCAGATGCTATTTCATTGAGACTGGATAATTCAGAGACTGCGCTCCGCAACCGTTCTAATTCTCTTTCTGCCCTGTCCGCCATTCGTCTTTATCTCCAGGAAAAGAAAAATTGTAACCTAATCTCCAAAATAAGTATATACTTTATTCCGAAAAGAAATAGGTATAAACCAAAACATAATATACTAACTGAATGAGAAAATGCTAACTCCAGGCGAAATATTTGGCAAATACAAAATAATTGAAGTTCTTGGCCGCGGCGGCATGGGCACTGTTTACAAAGCTCTGGATTCCGAGCTCGGCAGGACGGTAGCCCTCAAAATCGTCAACGAAAATCTTTCCAAATCCGAAGAATACCGCTCTAAGCTGGCTGCTGAAGCCAAAAAATCGGCCCAGCTCAGCTCACCCTATGTTGTCAAAGTCTTTGAGTATGCAGAAATCGACGACCGCCCCTATATCTCGCTTGAATATGTTGAAGGTGATGATCTGCGTTCGGTTATAGACTCAGATGACTTTGGCATAGATAAAAAGCTGGACTTGTCTTTGAAAATAGCCAAAGGGATAAAATCCGCCCACCAGCATAACATTATCCACAGAGATTTAAAGCCGGAGAATATAAAAGTTACCCCCGCCGGAGATGCCAAAATTATGGATTTTGGCCTGGCGGTCGAAGTTACCCCGGGTGAAACTATAGACTCCAGCGGTAATGTAGAAGGAACTGTAGCTTATGCCTCACCGGAGCAGCTCTCAGGTGAACCTGCGACTTCATCATCTGACCTGTTTAGCTATGGCGTTGTCTTGTTTGAGCTTTTTACCGGCGAAAGACCATTTGGCGGAGATTATACAGCTTCCTCAATTTATTCGACTTTATATGAAGATCCGGAAAATCCGTCGGAAATTAATCCCGAAGTCCCCGAATGGTTAAGCGACTTTATAATCAAATTACTCCAGAAAAACCAAGAGGACCGCTTTGAGAATATAGAAGCGACACTGGCTTATCTGGAAAAGTTTGCAGCCTCAGGTGACTCCAAATCGACATTGGCTGTTAACAAGAAACAAAAATCTGTAACCGTATTGGATTTGAAAAACCGTTCAGGTGACGAGTCCTGGGGATATTTTTGTGAAGGTTTCACAGATGATGTAATCAATGAACTAAAACAGCGCACAGATTTGGTCGTCTCCCCTCAGCCTGACACCGAGATACCGCGGGATATAAAAGAAGTATTTAACCGCTGTCGTACCGACTTTGTAATCACCGGTTCTCTGATGAAATGGAAAGAGAAAATTCAGCTGACTCTGGCTATTCACTCCAGTGGAGGCGAAAAATTAATAGCCAACAAGAAACATGAAGGTTCCGGTGATGAACTTTTTGATATTCTCTCAAGAGCAGCGTCAGACGTCGCCCAGGTTTTATCTGAAGTGACCGGTTCTCCTGCCAAAGAACTGACGGCCTCTGAGACGCCGGATATATCGGCCTATGACTTTTACCTTAAAGGACGCAATTACTATAAGACAAACAGGCAAGAAGATTTGCTGTTTGCCGCAGATATGTTTAAAAAAGCTGTGAGTTTAGATTCAAAGATGGCGCTGGCCCATACCGGCTTAGCTGATGTTTATGCCTTTCAATATATGGCCTTCTATGACAGAAGCCAGCAGACAATTTTGGCCGCTAAATTAGAAGCTGAAAAAGCTATGGAGATTGATCCTACTCTTCCTGAGGCTCATCGCTCGCTGGGCAGGTATTACATGTTTACCGGAAAAAATAAAGAAGCAGAAAAAGCTTTAATGACTGCTGTCAAACACGACCCAAAATATGCCATAGGCTACCGGACTCTGGGCTGGCTTAAACTTTCAGAGGGAAGTCTTGATGACGCGCTTAACTGGTCACGCCAAGCGCTCGAACTTGCTCCGACAGATTTGGAAACTCTGCTGCTACTCAGTCTGGTGCATATGGACTCAAGAAAATATACACTTGCCATGGCCACACTTCAAAGAGCAGTCGAACTGGGACCCGATTATGGCCGCGCTTATTATAATCTCGGTGATGTATATATGAAACTTGGCGTGTCTGATTTGGCCTTAGATAATTTCCTGTTAGGGATAAAATATCAAGGCGACCCCAACTGCTTCATTGATGCCGGCTATGTTTATATCCTTCAGGGAGACTACGATATCGCCAAAGAGATGTTCAAGCAGTCTATAGAGCAGGGGCAGTTGACATTTGCTGCACACTATTATCTCGGCCTTTGTGAGCAACTGGAAGGCAATGAAGCAGCAGCTCAAGTTCAATACGAGAACGTACTGAAAATCGCTGAGCAGCAGGGCAACAAAGAAGAGCAAAATGAACATCTGTTAGCTTTCAAGACACTGGCGCTGGCCTCTATGGGACAGGAAGATAAGGCCCTGGAACTGGCCAACCGATTTAAGATTGGCGATATAGTAAACGGTGAAGTCCTCTACTCCTTTTCAAAAGCTTATGCTGTAATAGGCGAAGTCGAAAAAAGCAGAGAGTTTTTGCATGAATCATTCCTGAGACATGATGGCCCCACCGAAAAAGAGGCCAGACTTGACCCTCATTTCAGGACAATCCTGGACTAAAAAATCTTGCAAATCAAGCCAATACCAATGACTTAAGCCTTGACAAATCAATCATACTTCGTAAATTTAATGTTGAGTCCAGTCGCCAAATAAGAGCCAATAAAATGTACAAACTTTTACCGTTTATGCTATTGTTCTGATTTTCAGAGGGCAAACTATGAAGAATTTTCTTAGATATTCAATCTTCTGTCTGGTAATATTAATAGCCAGCCCTGCCTCGCAGATCTTTGGCGTTAGTGAAATAGTTATTGACAGCGTCGACAATCAGCCTGTTGCGGGTGTAATTGGTGCAGATGTTCCGGTAATATTTTACTTTAGATTGACCAATGAGGAAAGTCTCAATGTCAACGGAGCATCAAATGGATTCAGGATTTACTCACCCAACAGTATTAATTGGAATACAGCAATTATTAGCTTCACGGGCGCTATAACAACCGGAATGTGGGAAAATCAACTTATCGTTGATAATTTGGGAAGTGTAGACGGTGTTGGAGCCGATACGCTCGGAATTGGGGGATTCTCTATATTCGGGACAGGAATACCTACTGGGTTCAGCGAGCATGTTTGGACTATCACCATTGGTCCTATTCCAAAAACAAATCACGGAGACACAATTTGTGTTGATTCCAGTTTTTACAGAACAGCTGGTGATTGGCTATGGTCGTTGACAGACGGCTCCGGCGTATCTCCCGACTGGGGCGGACCTTACTGCTTTGTTATTGACTCAACTTATGATGATACTGACGGCGATGGCTTCTTAGACGCTGTTGACAACTGCCCCCTTATTGCCAACCCCCTGCAGGAAGACCTCGACGGTGACGGAGCTGGAGATTCATGCGACAACTGTTTAAATATTGCAAATCCCGCGCAGGATGACAGCGACGGAGACGGAATCGGTGACTCATGTGACATTTGCCCCGGGTTTGACGATAATCTTGATGCCGACGGTGACGGCGTTCCTGATGGCTGTGACCTCTGTCCCGGTTTCGATGATAATCTTGATGCTGACGGTGACGGTGTTCCCGATAGCTGCGACATCTGTCCTGGCTTTGATGATACTTTAGACGATGATAATGATGGCGTTCCTGATAGCTGTGATATTTGCCCCGGGTTTGACGATAATCTCGATTCCGACAGAGACGGCGTACCGGATGGCTGCGACGGCTGCCCTGATAATTATAATCCCGATCAATTGGATGG
>JADFLZ010000129.1 GCA_022564135.1 Candidatus Zixiibacteriota bacterium | reverse complement strand
CGCCGTCTGGGCTTAACAGAGAACTGGGAAACATCCAGCATATACGGCTTTAGTTTTACCGGCCTCATCAAATCGGGATCAGGTAAGACCTCGGTGTGAATCTGAAGATAAACTTTATCATCGTTTATATTCGTCTCGAAATATGGCTTCTTTGATACAAATCCTCGGTAAGATTTTGAGTCAAAATATATACTAATGGAAGTACTGTCTCCGGGTGCTAAAACTGAATCCATTAAAGGAGCTTTGGTACAGCCGCAGCCGGGCACGACTTTGGTGATTCTCAGGGTATCATCTCCGTCTGATATCAGCCAGAAAGTGTGGCTGACAGTCGCTCGCTGGGGGACTTTTCCAAAATTAAATGTCGACTCCGGAATATACAGCTTGGGGCCTGCCATCAGGCTTGATGCCGCTGAAAACATAAACATGGCAGCTAAAATAAAACTGATATTTGTTTTTAACTTAAAAATCATTAATCTGAGTCCTCTCTCGAAATGGTGGATACTTCAAATATACTAACAGAACTGCGTCTGGTTCCCAAAAACTAGGCAGGTCTAATTGATACTGTCAAAAAGCCTGTCCCAGCGAACTTTCTGGAAAAAGTGAATAGAATTATAGAAAAATAATCTCGGCACAGACAGAGGGTCTTTGGCTGATACTTCAGGCGAGGGATACTCATCTTCATTCCATGACCAATGAATGGCCATAGCTTCCCCCAGAATCAAATCGCTGTGAACTGCGCCCCAGTATCTGGAGTCATAAGAATTATCGCGGCTGTCACCCATCATGAAAAAACAATCCCGCGGAACTATGTATGGTCCGAAATTATCGCGGCTGTCCTGCCCTCCGGCCCGGCGCGGCATAATTTTCTGTTTTCCTGAAGGAAGAGTATCAATAAATTTTGCAAATTCGGGGTTTTCGAATTTTTTGCCGTTTACATAGACCCGCTTATTTTTAATCAGGACGGTATCTCCTTCAACCGCCACGCAGCGCTTGATATATTTGGTGACGCCGTCGCCCGGCCATATAAATATTACTACATCTCCCGGTTTGGGGTCACGAATAGCAGGTAATCTCCAGTTTGTAATGGGAACTCTGGCGCCGTAAATAAATTTATTGGCCAGCAGGAAATCACCGACTAAGAGGGTGTCTTCCATTGACTGCGACGGTATCTTGTAAGCCTCGACAATCGAAGTCTTAATTAGCAAGGCCAGCACAATCGCAAAAACTATCTGCTTGAAGTTGTCCCAAACTGTATCTGATGGTGTGGTATGACTCATTTGTATTCTCTCAAAAATTATCGTCCGGTAACTACTCGCACTATGTCATTATACGTTACAAATATGATCATGGTAAATAAAAGTACCATGCCTACTTGCTGAGCAATTCCACGCACTTTGATAGACAAAGGCGAACCCTTTAGTTTTTCTATGGCCAGAAACACCAGATGACCGCCATCAAGAATCGGAATAGGCATAATATTCAGAACCGCCAGATTAACCGAAAGAAGAGCCATGAAAAAGAACAAATTCGCGGCCCCTTTGGAAGCTTCCTTCCCCGACTGCTGGGCAATAAACAACGGACCGCCTATCATCTTGGTCGAGGCATTACCGGTAATTAGTTGCTTGATGAACTTAAAAGTTTCTCTGATAATTATGTGAGTAGTTACAAACCCCTCGACTGACGCTTTAACCAGAGACGGACGCTCATGTCCTATCGCTTTTTGAGTAAAGCCTATTATACCGACAGTATCAAATGTCCCGTCGGCGCGGGGCAGAAGCTGCTGCATGGTTGTAATAGCAGCTGTGGTGGTGTCGGTGCCGCCAGCTGCAGACAGCCAGCTTATTTCTATTTCTTCTTCGACTTTGCTGTTTATTCTTACTCTGAGTGAATCAAAATTTGAGACAGCCTGACCGTTGAAGGCAATGATAATATCACCTTCTTTAAGTCCGGCTTTGTCAGCCGGGGCATCGCTCTGAACTGTTCCGACAATAATCCGGTCATTATCAAAAATCGGCCGGCCGGCGAAGTACAACACGCCAATCATCAGAAATATGGCCAGCAGGTAATTCATAAACGGTCCGGCAATAATAACGGCTGTTCTCTGGCCGACTGTTTTTGAGGCAAACTCATCATCTGCGCCCGAAGACTCATCGTTGGGATCTTCACCGGCCATTTTGACATAGCCGCCCAGAGGGATAAGGCCTATGCAGTAAGTAGTATCGCCTACTTTCTTGGAGAAGATGTTGGGCGGAAAACCGAGCGAAAATTTATGAACTTTTATGCCGACTTTTTTGGCAACCACAAAATGGCCCAGTTCATGAATAAATATTAAAACCCCTAAAACAAAAATAAACGAAATAGCTGTCAGCATATTAGTTGTCCTGTCATTTCTTTAGCATATTCTCTGGCTCTAACATCGGCTTCCCAAATATCATCAAGAGAGGGCTTGCCGACCACTTCAACATGAGCCAGAGTCTCATCAATTGTACGGGTAATATCAACAAATGATATGTTTTTTTTCAAAAAAGCAGCCACAGCGATTTCATTGGCGGCGTTATATATGGCCGGGGCTGTCCCCCCGCTTCTGGCGGCTGCAAAAGCCAGTTTCAGGGCCGGAAATTTGTCAAAATCCGGCGCTTCAAAACTTAACTCCAGACCGCTGCTAAAATCGAGCTGACCAAATTCTGACTCTACTCTCTCAGGCCAGAACAAAGCGTAGGTTATGGGCATCCTCATATCGGGACGGGACATCTGAGCCAGAATCGAAGAATCCACGAACTCAACCATAGAATGAACTATCGACTGAGGGTGAACTACTACCTTTATTTTATCTACTGAGACGTTAAAGAGATTTACGGCTTCGATAACTTCCAGACCTTTATTCGCCAGAGTAGCTGAGTCAATCGTAATTTTCGGTCCCATTTTCCAGGTAGGATGATTTAAGGCCTGCTCGAGAGTTATTTCGGCAAATTTTTCTTTGGGCAAATCTCTAAAAGGCCCCCCCGAAGCTGTCAGAAGGAGACTTTTAACTTCGGTCATATTTTTTGATTCAAGTGCCTGAAAAATTGCTGAGTGCTCTGAATCTATGGGGACAATTCTGGCGCCGGATTTTTCCAGCAGCGGCGGAAACAAGGGGCCGCCTGTAACCAGAGACTCTTTATTGGCCAGAGCCAGTGTTTTCTTGCTTTTAAGAGTTTCAATCGAAGCCAGCAGCCCGGCGGCGCCTACGATGGCATTTACCACGATGTCTACGCCGTCTAAAGCCGACAACTGAATCATTTCATCTTTGCCGCAGAGTATTTTTACTGGTTCGCCCGCAAGAGCTGACTTGAGCTGACTGTGGAATTTTTCGTCAACCACGCAGACGTAATCTGGTTTAAATTCGTGATACTGGCTTATCAAAAGCTCAATATTGGAATTTACCGCCAGAGCTTTGATTTTAAGCCTGTCAGTGAATTTCCTGACAACGTCGAGGGTCGATTTGCCGATAGAGCCTGACGAACCCAGCAGAACTATATTTCGCCTATCCATATATCAAAATAACAAAGAACTCACTGCGCAGTTTCAAATTTGCTGCAAAGATTACAAATTGCTATTCTTTATTCTCTGAAGCAGAGAGTTCTAAACCGTAAGCATCGGATTCAAAGGCCCGGCGAAGAACAACCTCCTCGAGCGGCTTTGATATTTCCCGTGGATTCCCAGGATTTGGCTCACATGGTAGATTGCCCATTTCGTGCAGCACGTTATAACCTCTGATAAGCTGCCCAAAAACAGTGTACTGGCCATCGAGATTTGATGTCGCCCTGTTTCTACCCAGACAGATATAAAACTGCGACGAGGCCGAATTCGGGTCGCGGCCGCGGGCCATCGAGAGAGTACCATCCTGATGAGGCAGATCCGAAAATTCTGCTTTTAGAAAATAGCCGGCGCCGCCCATGCCGGTACCTTCCGGGTCACCGCCCTGAACCATGAAGTTTTTTACTATCCGGTGAAAAATTGTGCCGTTATAAAAGCCCTCTTTGGAGCGCGCCATAAATGAATCAGCATGGATGGGGGCAATATCGCGATAAAGCTCCAAAACCATTTTCCCGAAATCTGTTTCGATAGTTACAAATTTATTTTTGGGGTTCCGAATCGGCGAGGTTTTTTCAGCCAGGCTGTCGAAGCTGACTTTTTCGGCTGCTTCGACTTTCTCGGCTTCTCCTACTTTGGGAACCGGACTGAATTTAACTTTTGCTTCTTTTTTAGAAGAGTCAGATTGATTCTTGGTAGATTCATCGCCGCCGGAGCAGCTGCTTGAAAATATAAATGGCATCATCATTAAACCTATAACGCATAATGTTTTTTTCATGTTTTCTTATAGCCTTTCTGTCTATGAAACGTCCGGCGAATATAGAGACCGGCGTAACGGGTGTCAAGTATCGGCAGTTTATCTGATTATAGCTCTGATTCTATCTATTTTCTATATCTGCGATAATCAAGCCTGCGATAATTTTCGAACGAAGCTGACTGATTAAGATTCTTTGGTGTCGGTGCAGGATTAGTAATAAAATCATCCATATGAATTTCAAAAGCAGCAGTATTGGTGTCAACCGTGCCGGGAGTTACGGTATCGATAAAAAAGAGCAAGCCCTCACTGCCGTAGACAACCCCCAGAGCCGGCGGCTGGGCGGCATCAAAAAAGATAGAATCCGGCGGGCCGTAAACTGCTTTTATTTCGTTTAAGGTTGAACCTATGCCGATCGAGTCTTTGGTTTTGCCGGTATAGCCACTGGTCAAAATTATAGTCAATACTTGGCTGCTATCTTCTGCTGTATTACTTAAGTCTCTGTCATCTATTACGAATACTACGTGCAGGCTTGATTCGTAATTTGCGTAGACTATTATGTATTCGGGGCGAGGGTCGTCATCTACGGAGTTCGGCTGTCCGTTATAATTTTTACAATCAAGATAAGTCTCTTCAAAAAGAATATACTGGGCCTGTCCTCCGATACCCGGGACTAAAGTATTGGCTCTGATTTGAATCTGGCTGGTATCAATATCCCTGGCCAGAAATTGAATTTCCGCATGACCAAGCAGGCTGTCAAAAGCATAAGTCAGGTGAGCTATACCGTTAGCATCTGTTTTGATGGAATCAGCTGAAAGGGTGCCATCGCCGCTCAGCAAATCAAAGTACAGCCACTGCTCTGGCAGGTTTTTACTATCTTTATCTCTGACGGCAAAATTAAGAGAACGGTCAGTTATGGTATCCCCCATAACTGCTTTGAAAAAATTGCCGTTAACTGAAAAAACATTATCTGATACTGGCGGAGGAGGCGGATCGGTCGGTTTATCAACACCGCAACCAGCTATAAAACTTATAGTCATGGCCGCCAATAAAACGGCTCTATATGTGAAATTTGGTGCAGTCATCTTGATTCCCATATTGCAAGCTACCCGTCTAATATCCTGATATCTGTTATGAGGATACGATTCAAGCTAGATTTAAGCAAATATAGTACCGGCTTTTTAAGGACGGAAATAGTATCTAAAGCCAAATCCGAGGTTTAAATATTTCGGCTTTTGATTTGAGCCGTAGAAGTCGTAACTGTTTAGTGACGAGAGAGTTAGCAGGGAGGTGCCGTCTTTGGCTGACCAAATTTTGAAGTCAGCTCCAAAGTTAAGTCTTAGCCCCAGCATAACTTCATTTTGGGATTGAAAGCCGCCTCCTGAAATTGACAAAAGTCCGGCCTGAACTCCGACTCCCACATATGGCGCAAATGGAGATTTGGTTATATCCGTTATCATATAGTTCAGATTGAATTCAAGGTCGAATTGGTTGTAATTTGTAGAGCTGTCAACAGTAACAATTGTATCGCCTTGAATAGGGGGAATAGTATCGAGTGGGCCGTCATAAATGAAGATTAGAATTGTATCCTTTACATCATGTTTAGTATACTTAAACCCCAGCGAAAAGAGCAGATGAGAACCACGCAGCTGACCATAGCCCAGACCTAAATGAAACGAATTATCGTAAACATCTTCGGCATCAACATCAACCAGGCGATTGTTTATTATAAAATTGAAGTCCGGCAGGCCGGTGTAAGTTCCCTGCGGCATTGAACTGCCGGCATAAAATTCGACAAAATTCAGAGTCCGGGTTGTACGGGTTATAGCGCTGACATTTTCTACTGACAGTAGAGCCAGAGCTCCGGCTACGAGGACTAGTATAAAGAGCTTTGATATTCTGAACATATTTTTACTCCAAGAATAGGTTTTGCTGTGTCTTTCTGAAAGTTATACAAAATTGAATCATAAGAGGCCAGATAAAAATGGCTAAGAA
>JADFLZ010000128.1 GCA_022564135.1 Candidatus Zixiibacteriota bacterium | reverse complement strand
ATGCCGAAACAGTTGAAATAGAATACGACCCATCTAAGATTAGCTACGAATCGCTGGCCCGTTTCTTTTTTGAAATTCATGACCCAACCCAGGTTAACCGGCAGGGACCGGATATCGGCGACCAGTATCGCTCGGCCATGTTCTATTCAGATGACAGTGAGAAAGAAATTCTCGAAAACCTTGTCGAACTTCTGAAAAATAAAGGTTATGATGTAGCCACAGAAGTTACCAAAGCAGGTAAGTTCTGGGATGGTGAAGATTATCATCAGGATTATTATGCTAAAAACGGCCAAACGCCTTATTGCCATATTTATCAGAAGCGGTTTTAGGTATAACAAAAACCTGTTAACTAACTAAACTTCCACGCTTTACGTCTTTGCCTGCAAAATAAATTCAGGACAGATGTATAGTTTATCTTGGATAACCCACTTTAGTATTAGTAATTTGTCTTATATTCAAAGGGAGTAATTTAATATGAATAAGCGTCTATCGTTTCTAACTGCAGTTGGATTTTTACTATTAGCAATATCAAGCTTTGGCCAGACCGATAGTCTGGTAGCGGGTGAAGGTTTTGTTGAAGTGACCGGCGGTAAAGTCTGGTACAAAATAGTTGGTGGTGGCAGCAGCATCCCTCTATTGATACTGCACGGCGGCAACGGAGTCTCGAGTATCTATCTGAAACCTCTGGAAGCTCTGGCCGACCAGCGCCCGGTTGTTTTTTTTGACCAACTTGGCTGCGGCAACTCTCCCGGCCCCTCAGATACATCTCTGTGGACAATCGAAAAGTTTGTTGAACAGATTGCAGCTGTGCGAAAGGCCTTGAACTTAAAAGAAATTCACTTATACGGGCATTCCTGGGGCACCATGCTGGCGACTGATTATATGCTAAGCGAACCAGCGGGAGTAAGAAGTCTTGTTCTGGCAAGCCCCGTATTAAGCATTGAAAGATACATTCAAGATAAAGTGAAACTGCTGGAGACACTTCCGGACTCAATCTCAAAAGTCATCAAGAAAAATGAACTGGAAGGCACTCTCGATTCCCCTGATTACATGCCGGCTATGATGGTATTTTTGGGGCGGTTCTTTGCGCGTAAACAGCCCTGGTCAGATGAACTAAATCAGACATTTGCCACAATGAATCACAGCATGGGCGTATACATGTTTGGTTCCTATAATTTTCGATCTACCGGATCTCTGGCAGGATACAATCGCACCGACAGGCTTAGTGAAATCAATTTGCCGACTCTACTAATTACCGGTGAGTATGATATCTCTACCCCCGCAACTGCGAAGTATTACCAGAGCCTTATTCCGGGCGCCGAGCTGGTAATTATCGAAAACGCCGGGCACCTGACAATGCAAGATAATGCCGAAGCCGATATCAAAGCAATTCGAGATTTTTTGGACAAACTGGAAAAAAAGTAAACGGACATGTTAGGATTACTGATCTAAATTCAGCACGGGCAGCTGTTCTTACAGCAAAATACGATGGCTAAGCCGTTGCTATGGTGAGTCTTAGCGAAATATCCCGGAATTATCAAAAAAAATGCTGATATTTGAAACTTTTTAACCTAATTCATAGTTATACATACCGACCGGTTGGTCTGTAAAGAAGAGAGTGAATAAATTATGACTATTAGAAATTCAGAAGCCACTAGAGAAAAAATAGTTCAAGCAGCTTTTGAAGAAATCCACAGCTACGGATTTCAGGCTACCAGTATGAATGAGATTATCAAGAGAGCAGGCACCACCAAAGGGGCGCTCTATCATCATTTCAAGAGCAAAACTGAGCTTGGCTATGCTGTAATAGATGAGGTAATCCGGCCTCTGATGAAAGAGCGCTGGCTGGACCCCTTGGATAAAAGTGATAATCCTATCGATGCTCTGATAGACTGCATGGCTGAGCTAATCAAGAATACTCCCAAACAAGCCGTAATAAAGGGCTGTCCTTTGGCGAATCTGGCTCATGAAATGTCTGGAATCGACGAAGGTTTTCGCTTGAAACTAAATGAGGTTCTCAAAGCCTGGCAGGACGGTTTGTCCAAAGTTTTCTCTCTTGGAATCAAGAACGGATATGTCAGGCCTGATGTAGATACCAGCAATGTCGCCTGTTTTATTGTAGCATGTTTTGAAGGTGCGATCGGCATGGCCAAAACTTCTAACGATGGAAAGATTTTTGTTCGCTGTGGTGAGCAACTGATCATATACCTTGATTCTCTCAGGGCTAAACAGGTAGAATCGATTACCTAAAAGCCTATCAACAAACAAAAATGAATATTGAAAATAAAACATATAGAAACGAATATATAACAACAAAACCAGACCGGATGGACTGTATTTCATACATGCGGTAGATGCAGATCATCCTGGTTTTTTTAAAGAAAGAAATATAGATTGGAAAGAAATAATCAAAACGGCAATGGGTTTGGCGGCAGGTACGGTAAGTTTATTCTTAGGTACCGCTGGGCTGTTATAGTCGGGCTTCTTGTCCTGATTGCTTTAGCCGCTTCGGGTGCGCGCTTCATCGAACTTGCTACAGACTATCGGGTTTTTTTCTCAGAAGATAATCCGCAGCTTCTGGCGTTTAATGAGTTGCAGGATGTCTATACAAGAAACGATAATATTCTATTTGTAATAGACGTCCCGGATCACGATCCGTTTAGTGCGCAGTCAGTCAAGATTATTGCAGAACTTACAGAAAAGAGCTGGCTGCTTCCGTTTGCAATTCGTGTCGATGGCGTCACCAATTTTCAGCACTCCGAAGCTGACGGCGATGACCTGATAGTCGCAGATCTGGTTGAAGATGCCGATGCGATCAGTCAGGAGGGACTGGCAAAAGTGCGCCTGATAGCCATAAATGAGCCGCTGTTGAAAGGCCATTTAGTTTCCAATGACGGAAAATTGGCCGGCGTAAATGTTACAATTCATCTTCCGGGTGAATCCCTAAACGAGGTTCCATCAACAGCAGCAGCAGCTACTGCCCTGGCGGACAGCTTAGAAAATAAATATCCGGGTACAAAAATTTATCTGACCGGCATGGTCATGATCAATAATGCTTTTGTCAGCGCCACCCAGGGCGATCTTGTGACTGTATTTCCTTTGATGTTTTTAATGATCGTCTTCCTGATGATAATCCTGCTTCGTTCATTCTGGGGGACTATGACAACTGTACTATTAATAGGCTTTTCTGCGGCAACAGCAGTAGGCCTGGCCGGCTGGTTCGGAGTGCAGCTTACACCACTCTCGGCCCAGGCACCGACCATGATAATGACTCTGGCGGTGGCAGACAGTATCCACCTGCTGGTCACGATGCTTCAGGAGATGCGATTAGGTCGTTCGCGAAAAGACGCCATTATAGAAAGTTTGCGGGTAAATTTTGTGCCGGTATTCTTGACCAGCCTGACTACTGTCATAGGTTTTTTGAGTCTCAATTTCAGCGACTCACCCCCATATCGCGATCTAGGCAATATTACGGCGATGGGAGTAACTGTTGCGTTCTTTCTTTCAATAACATTTCTGCCAGCAGTTTTGTCGCTATTACCTATAAAAGTCCGTCAGCAAAAGGAACGAAAGTCAAACATCTTTGGTGATTGGGCTGACTGGGTTATCGGCAGGCAGCGCTTGATTTTAATTGGTTCGGCAGTAGTAGTAATATTTGCGGCCGTTATGGTTCCGCAAAACAAATTAAACGATGAATTCGTCAAGTTTTTTGATACTACCATAAGATTTCGCACAGACACCGATTTTGCCAACGAACATTTGACCGGCATGGGATCGATCGAGCATTCGATTGGCTCAGGAGAAGAAGGCGGTATTGCCGAGCCTGAGTATCTGGCCAAGCTGGACAGTCTGGCGGAGTTTTACAAGACCCTACCGGGCGTTGTGTATGTCAGTCATTTCGGCTTAGTAATGAAACGGCTGAACATGAACATGCATGGCGACGATTCGGCATACTATCGCATTCCGGACGAACGTAACCTGGCCGCCCAGTATACCTTATTGTATGAAATGTCTCTGCCCTACGGGCTGGACTTAAACAATATGATTAGTGTTGACAAGTCATCAACACGAATGACTATTATCTGTAAGACTTTGCCGTCAGCGGAATTGATAGCGCTTTCTGAACAAGGTGAAAAATGGCTTATTGATCATGCGCCCAAAGAAATGTTTGCAGCTGCCTCTAGTTCTGCTTTGATGTTTTCGCATCTGTCAAAAAGGCAAGTTTTGAGTATGATAAACAGCTCAGCCATTGCACTTATTTTAATTACCTTGTGCATGGTCATAGCCTTAGGCAGTATCAAGTATGGACTGATAAGTATAATCCCGAATATGGTACCGATGGTCTTAGGGTTCGGCGCCTGGGCTTTGTTGGTTGGAGAACTGGGAATGGCGCAGTCCTCGGTGGTAGGCATGACTCTCGGCATTGTAGTCGATGACACAGTGCACTTTTTAAATAAATATCTGAGAGCCAGAAGAGAAAAAGGTCTGTCTCCGGAAGATTCAGTACGCTATGCCTTTAATACTGTAGGCAGGGCCTTATTTATTACATCGGTGGTGCTGGTTGCCGGATTTCTGGTGCTGACAACTTCGCATTTCAAACTCAACTCAGACCTGGCGCAGCTGGCGGCTTTGACTATTGCCTTTGCCTTGATCGCAGATTTTCTGCTACTTCCAGCCCTTTTACTGGCCATAGACAGATCAAAAACTATAAAATCATTTGTACCGAGCGACGAATCGGAAGAAGCCAGGTCTGATTTGGCTGCACTAAACTAAAATAAAGGGGATAATATAATGTTAAAGAATGCAAAAATTCTGTTTTTAGTCAGAAGAATGAAACCGCTAATATTGCTGCTGTTACTATCAACCGCTTCGTTTAGTACTTACGCCAGCGCCACGCCTGAGGAAGAAGGACTGCGCATTGCCCGTGAAATTGACAGGCGGGATTCCGGATTTGTCGATAACACCGCCTCTATGAAGATGATACTGCGCAATCGCCATGGTCAGGAGAGTAAGCGCACTATCAGAACGCGGACTCTGGAAGTTACAGGTGATGGTGACAAAAGCCTGATAATTTTTGACACGCCGCGCGATATCAAAGGGACAGCTTTTCTGTCCTTCACTCATGTCAAAGGACAGGATGACCAGTGGATTTATCTGCCGGCACTAAAACGAGTCAAGCGGATTTCATCGAACAATAAATCGGGCCCGTTTATGGGCAGCGAGTTTGCCTATGAAGATATATCTTCGCAGGAAGTTGAGAAGTATACTTACAAGTATCTCAAAGACGACACTCTAAACGGCGCTGCTTATTTTGTGGTCGAACGGATTCCGACAGACAAAAACTCCGGCTACACCAAACAGATTGTCTGGATTGATAAAGAAAGATACATTCCAGAGAAACTTGAATACTATGACCGCAAAGGCTCGCTTTTAAAAACGCTGACTTTTCATGACTACAGACAATATCTTGACAAGTTCTGGCGTGCTGACAGAATGGAAATGGTTAACCATCAGACCGGCAAATCGACTACACTACTGTACAGTGAGTACAAATTTAAAACAGGCTTGAGGGAAAAAGATTTTAAGCAGAACGTACTGAAGTCGGTACGATAATAATATGAGATATTCATTTTTGCCTGCGTTCTTATTTATCACTTCAGTTGTACTGGCTGGGGCGGTCACCGGCGCAGAAGTAAGTTATGATTTCATCGTCGAAGCCAGATTGTTTCCCTCTGGTTCAGCTTATAATGTAGATGATAAGCTGTTTGGATCTTTTTCCGCCGAACTGGAATACTATCATGAATGGACGGACAGAAACGAACAGCTGGTGATAGTACCTTTCGTGCGTCTGGACGCCAACGACAGAGAACGATCTCACTTTGATCTGCGCGAATTGTTCTGGCAGAAAAGGTTTTCTGACTGGGATTTAAATATCGGTTTTCGCAAAGTATTCTGGGGGCAGACCGAGGCTCTTCATTTAGTAGATATAATTAATCAGACCGACTGGATTGAAAACTTAGACGGCGAAGACAAACTTGGTCAGCCGATGATTCAGGCTACCTGGCTAACTGACAACGGCACCTTTGATATTTTCTGGCTGCCATATTTCAGGGAGAGAACATTCGCCGGAAAAAATGGCCGTCTGAGACCGTCGATTACAATCAATACTGACAAGCCCCAATATGAATCCGATGCCAGAGAGTGGCATCAGGACTGGGCTCTGCGCTGGTATCATACTATTGATCAATTCGATATCGGACTGTCTTTTTTTTCCGGGACCGAAAGACAGCCACTTTTTCAGCCGCGCCTAAAGCAAAGCGGCCAGTTAGAACTGGTGCCTTATTAT
>JADFLZ010000127.1 GCA_022564135.1 Candidatus Zixiibacteriota bacterium | reverse complement strand
TTGAGTCTCTAGGCCCCATATTTCCCATTGAATTGCAGACTACAATGCCCATAAAAGTGGCTATATTTGCAGCAACTGTGGTTACAGCGGTCTCACCGTTTAAATCAGAATAATCGTACCAGTCGATATATCCTAAAGAAGAAGTTAAAACATCGGCGCCGAGCAAGTCAGCCCACTCGGCAGCGGCCACCCAGTTGTCTTCTTCGACCTGATTCTCAGACCTGATATCTTCGGTTTTTGCCAAAAGAAAATTTGCCTTAAAAGCAGGACCGTATATAATTCCATCCAAAAATCCTGCAGCAGCAGACCAGATGTAAGTGCCGTGGTTCCATTGATCCGGATTGTCTATGGCCTCGTTAGCTGTATTACTATCTCTAAAGACAAAATCATACTCGGCCAGCACGCGGCCATCAGCAAAATGAGCCGCAAACGCTTCATGGGACTTTCTAAAACCTGTATCAAGTATTGCCAGCGTCACGCCCTGGCCGTGGTAGCCTCTTTGATGGACAGCTATCACGTTTATCTGCTCTAGTTGAAAGGCTGAGTTGCCATAGTTAATTGCATCCGCACTCTGGGCTTGAATGAAATATTTTTGAGGCTTTATGTTCTCAACTGTGACGGGTGTTCTTTTATAAATTGCGACCGGCTTAATTGATGATACAAAGGGCAGCTGCATGATTTTATCGAGTGTCTCGACAGAAACTTCAAAACTGGCGGCGTTAAGCCATCTGGAAGTTCGTCTGTGCCTGGCGCCAAGACTCTCGACTTGTTCTATGTAATTTTGGAAAACCGGCAAATCGGCAAAAACAATCTCTTCAAGCCCGCTTTTCTTACGTCTCTTTAACTGTTTTTCGCTCAAAATTGTTGAGCTGGCAGCTCTCTCAAAATCTTTGGAGTCAAATAAGCCTTTGTCTGTAAAAAAGAGCCAGATTTTCAGTTTTTCACGGTCTCTTTCCAAAAGAAAATTTCTGGCTGACTCAGAAAGCCGCGGATTCTTTACAGCTACTTGCACCGCAGCAGATTTTAAGTAGGCGGTCATGAAAACGGACGAAGATTTTTCTTTTGGTTTGGCGATTGAGATAGAAATAGAGCAAAAAACTAAGGTTAGTGAAAGGATCTTTAAAACAGTCCTGAAATACATTTATGATCCCTTACTTTACCATTACAAATAACATCTTTAACAAGCTGAATACAGCCATAGAAACCAAAGTTACTGCTGATTTTTTATTTGTCAACACAAGTAGTCCCCCTCCCATCAGTATTGGACATTTCCTATAGTCTGCAACCAGTTAAGCGCAGTTATTGTTTTAGCGGAACCCACTTACCACCATTCAGTTATAAGGTTTTTGTCTGATTCGGCAGCTTATTTGATTCTACTTAGAAAGGAAGAATTATTTTCGGCCTTAAAGACAGAGCCGAATTAAGAACGGATGGATTAAGATGATGTTATCCCGGAGAATTAAGTCAAAAAAAGGTATGACCATAATGGAACTGCTGATAGCAGTTGTCATAGTAGGTATTGTTGCAGCCATGGCGGTTCCCAGGTTCCAGATAGCTTACGAAAGAATTAAATTTCGAGCGGCTACCAGGGAGATAACTTCCAAGATAAGACTGGCACGGTCATTTGCCGTAAGTACTAAAGCACAGCACGGAGTATATTTCGACCAGACCAGCCTGTCTTATATTCTTTTTAAGGACCTGGTAAATACCGGAGCCATGCAATACGATGTTGGAGATTCAATAATCAGTCTGGATACGCTGCCGGGAGTGTTTAGCTTTTTAGGAACCGACAACATAAATAATTCGATAGTGTTCAGATCAAACGGTTCAACTTCGGGTACTGTAAATGTGACTACTCTGGCTTCTACACCGGATATCATAGCCGTTCATCAGCATACTATTCTGGCCGCTACCGGAAGAATAGAAACTACGTCAGCGTATTACTAAGTGTGCAGATTTTGAACAAAAGTTTCAAATAGAAACAGATTTACCGACCCCCGGTTGAAACCGGGGGTTTCTTTATAATAATTGACAAAAAATTTCAATTTATGATAAATAGAGTAAAGACGCATTCAGGCATATCCGATAACTAGTCTATCCGTAGGAATATTTTGCTGTAGAAATATACAAGTTAGATGGAGCAATTATTGGTGAGCTTGGCAAAAGAGTTAACTAACAAGGCGTTTTGTCGATAAGATAAAAGTCTGTACACCGGAAAAAAACAAATAAGGGAAGCGAAGAACACTATATGTTTTCAAGTGGAAGTAAATCAACTGTAGGCCTGGACATCGGGGCTAATTCAGTTAAGCTGGTCAAACTTGACCATACCAAAGACGGCTATGCTGTCGCCGCTATTGGAATCAGAGAGTTCCCCCCTGAGGCGATAGTTGCCGATGAAATCAGAGACCGGGAAGCTGTTATATTCAACATCCAGTCTCTTATAGATCAGACTGACCCGAAAATAAAGAATGTAGTGGTTTCAATCTCGGGTCACGGCGTTATAACTGACCGGTTTACTATTGATAAGAAAACCGGGGCAGAAGCCGAGCAGGCGATTTTGTTCGAAACAGAACAACGGGCGCCATTTGATATAGATGATGTCTCTTTGGATTACCACATCATCAGTACCAACGACGAAGAAAACAAGATGGATGTCTTATTGGTAGCTGCCAGACGCGAGTATCTGGCCATGTTTCTGGAACTCATTCAGGATTGCGGTCTGAATCCTGTTATTGTAGATGATGATTCCCTGGCTATCTATAATTCCTATATCAATAATTATGATGTAGACCCCACCAGAACCACGGCTCTGGTAAATATTGGCCATGACGTCACCAATATTACTTATATAGTAGATGGACAATATCAGTCAACCCGTGACGTTTCCTCGGGAACCCGTGATGTCTATGACGCCATTCAGAAGGAATTCCGGCTCAATCCGGAGCTTACCAATAAAGCTATTAAGGGCGAAATGCAGGATTCTGTTGATCAGGACATGCTCAAGGCCACTATTATAGCAGCTACCGAAGAACTGATTTCAGGAATCGAACTGGCCTTTTCATACTTTAAGTCTCAGGCCAAAATTGATAATGTTGAATGGCTGGTTTTGTCCGGCGGCGGAGCGCTGATACCTTATCTGCCGGAGTTTCTGCAGTCCAAATTAGGCGTCCCCTTAGAAATTGCTAATCCTCTGAGAAATGTAGATTACGACCCCGAACTGTTCCAGTACCTGCAGCCGGAAAAAATTGCACCGCTTCTTTCAGTTCCAGTGGGTCTGGCCATGAGGAAGACAAAGTAGGCGTATATATGAAAATGATAGAAATAAATTTACTGCCAAAAGAATATCAAAAGAAAAGGTTTAACCTTTCTTTCGGAAAAACCGGAGCATACGCAGCTTTTGGTGTCATCGGAATCCTGGTAATGCTGGCCGGTGTGACCTTCTATCAGATGCAGCAGATAACAAGCCTTGATGCCAGAATCAAGATCGCCAACAAGCGTGCTGCCATGCTTCAAAAAGACATCAAAATTGTTGACGCTCTGATTGATGTTAAGAACAAAGTAAAACAGCGGATGGCGGCAGTAGAAAGATTGGACAGCCATCGCTCAACCTGGGTTAGAATCTTGAACGATTTTGCGAAGATTGTCCCGGATTTTGTCTGGCTCGGGCGAATTGAAGAAGTAAAAGATAAGAAAAATGATAAGAACAAGGCAGCGAGGGCACCTCAAATTAATGCGAAAGCGGAACCGGCAGTAGCCAAAGGCGGCTTGCCGACAGTAAGCCCCGTCAGAATTGAAGGATATGCCTTTACCTTGAACGCTCTGGCTTCATTTATGATTAAGATGATGCGCTCTGATTACTTTGATGAAGTGGAATTAACTTCTACCTCTGAAGTGACGTTTGAAAATCACAAAGCTCACAACTTCGTGATCAATGCTAATTTACATTATTTGTCAGACGATGAGACGCGTCAACTGATTGTCAGCGCTTTAGGAACAAACAAGGGAAGTTTACCAAAAACCAGCCATAGAAAGCTGAATTAAGAAGAGATTATATATGGACTTCAAAGACCCAAAAAATCAAAAGTTAATTCTCGGCATGGTCGCGTTTCTGGTTGTCGTTTATTTCTGGTATACCAAGGTTTATGAAAATTATGACTCCGAAATAAGCAATAAGACGCAAGAATTCGAAACCATTACCACAAATCTGCGCAATGTTGAGATGAAAGCAAAATCTCTGGATGCTTTACAGCTTGAATACGAAGATTTGGTGAAGCGCTATGACCTGATCGAATCTCTTTTGCCGGAAGTAAAGCAGATTCCATCACTACTGGTGCAGCTGCATACCGCTTCCTCTATAACCGGCACCACCATTAAAAAGATTAGGCCTATTCCGATTGAGCCGGAAGAGTTTTACAATGTCAGCGCCTTTGAGATTGAGATGGTCGGCGGATTCCACGAGTTTGCCGTATTTATGAGCTATGTGGCCAACTTTCCTTTTATTGCCAACGTTTCAGGCGTCAAGATTACCGCCCAAAACGTGGCGATATCCAAAAAGGCACAAAAAGACGGGCTACAAAATCTTTCGAAGAAAAAAGAAACAATAACCGCGGTGTTTACACTGTCAACATATTTTGTGCAGGAATCAGAACGACTCCACGAATTGGAAATATAGTCTGAGGGAAATGGAATAATGAGGAGCTTTTTAACAATATTATCTGCTGTTACATTACTGGCAGCCGGTTCGGTAAATTCTTCAAAAGTGACAAGCATTGAACTGGATCATATTCAGGGCTTTACTGTCGCCAATATAAAAGTAGATGGCTCGGTGCGCTTCACTCATCAGACGGAAATTGCCAAAGACGGCAGACCGTTCAGGATAATCGTAGATATTCTTTCTGCTACGCATAATCTGAGCGCTAAGACATTTGAAAATCTGCCTGATTGTCGTATCACCGGTATACGTACCAGCCAGTTCTCAGTTAAACCTGAAAAAATTGTTCGTATTGTATTGGACATGAAAGGTGAATCTACCTATAGAATAGAGTCACGTAATAATTCTGTCTTTTTGTTCGTTCACGATAAAGACAGTAAGTCGTTTGCCACCTGGTCATCAGATTCTTACAAAGAGCCTGCTCCTGCCAAAAAACCGGCCGTTGCAGCAAAGCCTTCGTCTACGAAAGATGAACCGGACAATAGTTCATACGCAAAAATAGCTTCTATTAATAAAGCTCTTGATGACGACCGCAAATCCAGCCTGGAATCAAAGGCATCAAAACCGTTTATTTATCCCAGCAGAGAAGAGAGTATTTCTAAGAAACCCAGTTCCGAAGCTTCTGTCCCCAAAGTAAAAAAGCCTTCGACTCCCAAGAAAAAGTATTCTTCTGTAATTGATGACGCACCGCTTAAAGATAGTAAGTCAAAAATAATTTCGAAACCTGAGGCCAAAACTTCTACCCCAAAATTGGCTACTGCTGACAAGAAGCCTGTGACCAGGAAAGTAGCAGTTAAGCCATCTTCGCTGACAAAGTCGACTGGCAGTTCAGTTTCTTCTACCCAAAAGAAAGCGATTAAAACAGTCAAAGTCACCAAAAAGCCGTCTACGGCAATTTCTAAAGCAGCCTCGTCCAAACCGACTCAGGTGAAGAAGATTAAATCCAAGTCTAAAGCTAAATCGGCAGCAGGATCAAAACTGAAAAAATCCGGCCCGCCGGCCAGCCCCAATAAAGCAAAAGTCAGCAAGCTGGCAAAATCAAGCAGCAGCAAGAGCGCCAAAAAAACTACTCTTGCTAAAAACAGTAACGCTAAAAAATTATCTGCTAGTAAGAAGAAAAGCAGCAAGCCAACAACAGTTGCCAAGACTGACAAGAAAGCAGAAAAGAGTTCCACTGCCAGATTCCGTCGCAGCCCGGCCCAGTCAAGGAAAATCAAAGGGACCATGGTCGCAGAATTTCCAAAGCGTCTGGTAATAAAATACAAAGGTAAGCGCTATCGTGACCCGTTTGAGACTCTTATCAATGAGACCAGGATCAGCAACAGTCTGGTCGAAAAGCGCGTACCGAATGTCGAAGGTCTGAAACTGGTTGGCGTGCTGGAGACAGCCGGCGAAAGTAACAGAGCCTTGTTTGAAGATAAAGATGGCTTCGGATATATCCTTAGCGCCGGTGACAAAGTACAAAAAGGCTATGTCCTTAGGGTGGATATGGAAAAAGTATATTTCCAGATATTTGAGTATGGTTGGAGCCGTACCGTAGCACTGAATATGGATTCTTATTAGGTAAGGAAGGGATAGACTAATGTTTAGTAAAAAATATAACAAACTGATTATAATTTCAGTATTGCTGGCTTTTTCGATGGGACTGCTGGTGGTTGTTTCAGCTCAGAATGAGGCTCCGGAGAAAGCTCAGGTCACAGCCCAGAAAGAACCAATCAAAAATCTGCAGTTTCAGTCTGCTGATATCCGCTCGGTA